>NZ_WXWH01000036.1:0-184828 GCF_009904905.1 Vibrio sp. V30_P3S12P165
GTGTTAGCTGACTTCTCAGTATATGAGATTTTGCTTATGCAATGAGGTAGGTTTGGTTTTTTTTTAATCTTTCTTGTGGTTTATTTGTGTATTTTTTGTTTTTTATTTGCAATTTAAATGGTCGTTTGTGTGTTAATGAATGGTGACTTTATAGTAAAAAATAACAACAAAATGCTATTTATTGCATATTGATTTTTGCCGGTTCAGGCTGCATTATCCGGCAGTCAAAAAAATCGCTGTATTAATCAACTCATTGGATCAGCGTGTACACCACTGTAAATGTATCCCATAACACTAATAACTTTTCGGGATTCAAATATGTCTATTTACGGTGTTCGCTGTGACTAACATCAGCGCATCACTCTATGAGAGGTTCTTGTGACAGACGTAATTAACTTAATGAATGACCTGCTTTGGGGGTCTATTTTAGTTTATCTTTTGGTAGGAGTCGGGATTTACTTCACCTTTCGGTTGGGCTTTATCCAATTTCGCCATTTTGGCCATATGTTTAGCGTGCTAAGAAATAGTCGTAAATCAGACAAATCTGGCATCTCTTCTTTTCAGGCATTATGTACCAGCCTAGCGGCTCGTGTTGGAACCGGGAACATGGCCGGTGTTGCGGTAGCCTTAACATTAGGTGGGCCAGGTGCCATTTTCTGGATGTGGATGACCGCAATGGTCGGAATGGCGACGTCATTTGCTGAGAGTACCTTAGCCCAGCTCTACAAAACACGCGATAAGGATGGCAACTACCGTGGTGGCCCAGCTTATTATATGGAAAAGGGACTCGGAATGCGTTGGATGGGCGTTCTGTTTTCTATCTTTCTGATTATTGCCTTCGGTCTGGTATTTAACGCAGTACAAGCCAATTCAATTTCTAGTGCTATGCATACGGCTTTTGGTTTTCAACCTTTGTATGTCGGTATTGCTATTGTTCTGCTGTCTGCATTTGTCATTTTTGGTGGGATTCGTAAAATTGCCCGCACAGCGGAGCTGATTGTTCCTTTTATGGCGTTAGCCTATATTGTGATTGCCTTGGCGGTCATGATTATTAATATCGATAAGTTGCCTGATGTTATTAGTTTAGTCTTTAGAAGTGCATTTGGATTAGAACAAGCTGCCGCGGGTGGGGTCGGTTATGCCATTGCTCAAGCGATGATTAACGGAGTTAAACGTGGTTTATTCTCAAACGAAGCGGGTATGGGGTCAGCGCCGAATGCTGCTGCATCAGCTACACCTTATCCACCACATCCAGCCTCTCAAGGTTATGTTCAAATGCTTGGTGTATTTGTTGACACGATCGTTATCTGTTCAGCAACTGTGGCGATTATTTTAATGTCTGGTGAATACGTTCCTCATGGCGAACTGACAGGGATTGAATTGACGCAGCGTGCATTAAGTTCCCAAGTTGGTGATTGGGGAAGTATCTTCATTGCTTTCGCTATCTTCTTTTTTGCTTTTACTTCTATTATTGCAAACTACTCTTATGCTGAGACGAATCTAATTTTCTTAGAGCACAATAATAAGAAAGGATTAGTGGTGTTCCGGATCATCGTTTTGGGTATGGTGATGTTTGGTTCGTTAGCCACATTGCCGGTTGTCTGGTCCATGGCGGATGTCTCTATGGGACTGATGGCGATTGTTAACTTAGTGGCAATTTTATTGTTATCAGGAATTGTTGTTAAATTGGCAAAAGATTATAACCGTCAGCTTAAAGCTGGAAAACTTCCCACGTTTGATGCCAATGATTACCCTGAGCTGAAATCTCAGTTAGAAGATGGAATTTGGGATAATCATAAATCGCAATAGATATGCGCTATGAAAAAGATAGTCAAAGCCATGCAGACAATGCATGGCTTTTTTTGTAGGCTAGTAAGTTGCTCAATAACTCAAATATAGGATATAGCGATGTTGATAGTGGTTTCACCGGCAAAGACGCTCGATTATGAGTCCCCGCTGCCTAGCCAAAGTTACACGCAACCCGAATTGATTGAATATTCACAAGCCTTAATCGATGTTTGTCGACAGCTAACGCCTGAGGATATCGCTCGGTTAATGAAAGTCAGCGATAAAATTGCTGGGTTAAATGTTGCTCGTTTTGCCCAGTGGAGTGAACACTTTAGCTTTGAGAATGCACGCCAAGCGATTTTTGCCTTCAAAGGTGATGTCTATACAGGCTTAGCCGCTGATTCATTGAGCGATGAAGGTTTAGCATTCGCTCAACAGCATTTGCGAATACTTTCTGGATTATATGGAGTACTAAAACCGCTCGATCTGATGCAACCTTACCGATTAGAAATGGGGACAAAACTTGATAACCCGCGCGGTAGTAATTTGTACCAATTCTGGGGAGAGATTATCACGGATAAACTCAATGAAGCTATTCAAGCTCAAGATGATCATGTCTTAGTCAATCTTGCCTCTAATGAATATTTTAAAGCGGTTAAAGTGAATCAATTGGATGCGCAGGTTATTACCCCTATCTTTAAAGATCATAAAAATGGTCAATATAAAGTGATCAGCTTTTATGCCAAAAAAGCACGCGGTATGATGGCGCGTTATATTATTGATGAACAAATTTCTTCGGTACAAGCACTGACTCAGTTTAATGTGGCTGGTTACTATTTTGATGAGCAAGAATCAACCCCAACTGAGCTTGTATTCAAACGTGACGAGCAGTGAGGGAGATTTTATGTGGCCGTGGATATCAGATGTTATCGCTCGTTACGATGCATGGTGTAAACAATGGGGGTTAACTCCAGAGCAAAAACGCAGTTGTGTGCCTTATCGACAAGAGAAATACGATGATTCGACAGAGAAGCATAGTGATTTGACAGAGAAGTATAATGATTTAACAGAGAAGCATAGTGATGATGTCACATCATCCCAAGCTAAATGAGTCGGAATATCGGCTGTTTGATACGCACTGCCACCTTGATCTGCCTATCTTTGAGCAGAGATTAGCGTGTGAACTTGAGCGAGCTAAACTGCAAGGTGTGATACGGTTTTTGCTTCCCAGTGTCGGCCCTCAGAATTGGGCCACAGTTGCACGACTCGCTAAATATCATGGTGATATATTCTATTATGCGTTAGGGATTCACCCCCACTTTTTGCCTTCTCTCCCCGTTTGTCATTGCTTTGATCGGTTAGAGCTGTATCTTGCGCAGGCGAGTGATGCCTGTGTGGCTGTCGGAGAGTGCGGCTTAGATGCAATGATCAGTGATACAGCCCAGCACCAAGAAATGATCTTAACAAGGCAGCTAGCGATGGCACAAAACGCTCAGTTACCCGTGATATTGCATAGTCGGAAAACCCATCAGCGTTTATTACAGCTCCTCAAACAGTCGCGTTTTACCCAAGGTGGAGTTATCCATGCTTTCAGCGGCAGTGAACAAGAAGCAAAACAGTTTATTGCATTAGGGTTTAAACTTGGTATTGGTGGTGTTATCACTTATCCAAGAGCGAAAAAAACTCGCCGAACAGTGGCGGCGATCCCGCTTGAACATCTCGTGCTAGAAACCGACTCTCCAGATATGCCATTATTTGGATTTCAAGGGCGCACGAATACTCCGAGCCAGTTACCATTAATCCTCAATGAACTCGCTTTACTCAAGCAACAAGAACCTTATCAATTAGTTGATCAGCTTTGGCAAAATAGCCATCAAGTATTCAAGCTACCAAGCTAGTTTATTTTTCCACGCTTGGCCAATAGGGTTATTAATGGTGACTTTAATCACATAAATATGTGAATGTATAGTGAATCTTATAATAAAGTGTGAACGGTGCGGTACTTTATCTTGATTGCGGTGCGTATAATTGCTCTGCTTTTGAGCTTCATTTTTGTAACACGCCAATATTTAACTTATAAGGAAGTCATAAACCATGAGCCTGTTTATGAGCCTAATCGGTATGATATTTTTACTTGCTATCGCAGTATTATTATCATCAAACCGTAAAGCTATCAATCTCAGAACCGTGGGTGGCGCTTTTGCTATCCAATTTTCCTTAGGGGCATTTATTCTTTATGTTCCTTGGGGACAAGAACTATTACGTGGCTTCTCTGACGCAGTATCGAGCGTTATCAACTATGGTAACGATGGTACATCCTTCTTGTTCGGAGGATTAGTTTCAGGGAAGATGTTTGAGCTGTTTGGTGGGGGCGGATTCATCTTTGCATTCCGCGTTCTTCCAACACTTATTTTCTTCTCTGCTTTGATCTCTGTGCTTTATTATCTTGGTGTTATGCAGTGGGTCATTAGAATTCTAGGCGGCGGGTTACAAAAAGCGCTGGGAACTTCTCGTGCAGAATCGATGTCTGCTGCGGCAAACATTTTCGTAGGGCAAACTGAAGCTCCGTTAGTGGTTCGCCCATTTGTGCCGAAAATGACTCAATCAGAGCTATTTGCTGTGATGTGTGGTGGTTTAGCCTCGATTGCGGGTGGTGTGTTGGCCGGTTATGCCTCAATGGGTGTTAAAATTGAATACTTGGTTGCTGCATCGTTTATGGCTGCCCCCGGCGGGTTACTGTTTGCAAAAATTATCATGCCTGAAACCGACAAGCCGGTTGACCAAATTCATGGCATTGAAGCGGCTGAAGATGAAAAGCCAGCTAACGTGATTGATGCAGCAGCAGGTGGTGCTTCTGCCGGCCTACAATTAGCGCTTAATGTGGGGGCGATGTTGATTGCCTTTATCGGTTTGATAGCTCTGATTAATGGTATGCTTGGTGGTATCGGTGGTTGGTTTGATAAGCCTGAACTGACCTTAGAAATGATTTTAGGTCAGCTATTCTCTCCTTTAGCGTTCATGCTTGGGGTGCCATGGGAAGAAGCCACCATTGCTGGTGAGTTTATTGGTCTAAAAACGGTTGCCAATGAGTTTGTTGCTTATTCTCAGTTTGCGCCTTATCTAACCGATGCCGCGCCTGCGGTATTGACTGAAAAAACCAAAGCGATTATTTCCTTTTCATTGTGTGGTTTTGCGAACTTATCTTCTATCGCAATTCTATTGGGTGGCTTAGGTAGCTTAGCACCTTCACGCCGTGGCGATATTGCTCGCATGGGTATCAAGGCGGTGGTTGCGGGCACACTCTCTAACTTGATGGCAGCGACCATCGCAGGCTTATTCCTTTCTTTCTAACCGGTTAGGAATTGAATTTATAGACGCCAGCTCTTATTCCTCCGTAGCAAGCAGTTGTTACGGGGGAATTTGTGTTTTTAGCCCATCAAAGAGTTTAGGCTTAGGTTATTTTGAGATACAAACCGTTTGCGCTTTCTATCTTGCTATCGTTTTATGAGCAACCGCTATAGCATGTAGTCAGTGAAGTGACAGTCATGTCGATGTTTGATGAGACAAGCGGTAAAATTCAAGCATGGGTAAAATGATTTACCCGAGATAGACACCGCAATCATAGATTGTTGTGCCATACCTATTGGTACTGTGCGGTGACAAGGACAGCAATTGGTGCGATGCACCGAGTCTTCAGGGAACCAAGTCCGTTCATTTTGTGGCTACTTAGTTGAGTGAACGTCACATTAAGTAGTGAACTAATTGAATATATTGATCGGAGATAGAAATGAGCGATTTAAAAGCTGCAGCACGACGTGCACTCAAATTAATGGACTTAACAACATTAAATGACGATGACACTGATGCTAAAGTTATCCAACTTTGTCATGATGCTAAAAGTCCCGTGGGTAATACGGCAGCTATTTGTATTTACCCTCGCTTTATTCCTATTGCTAAGAAGACCCTTCGCGAGCAGGGAACCCCAGAAATTCGAATTGCGACGGTAACGAACTTTCCCCACGGTAATGATGATATTGATATCGCAGTTGCTGAAACTAAGGCTGCAATAGCTTATGGTGCCGATGAGGTTGATGTTGTGTTTCCTTACCGCGCTTTGATGGCGGGCAATCAGCAGGTGGGTTTTGATTTGGTCAAAGCGTGTAAAAACGCTTGTGGCAATCATGTTCTGCTAAAAGTCATTATTGAAACCGGTGAACTAAAAGAAGAAGCATTGATTAAACAAGCCTCGCAAATTGCAATTGAGGCTGGGGCTGATTTTATCAAAACTTCAACCGGTAAAGTGCCTGTCAATGCGACCCCTGAGTATGCTCGAATGATGTTAGAAGTTATTCGTGATATGGGCGTGGCGAAGCAGGTCGGTTTTAAACCTGCAGGTGGTGTTCGTAGCGCTGAAGATGCTGCTCTCTACTTAGCCATGGCAGATGAAATCTTAGGGGATCATTGGGTTGATAGCCGCCATTATCGCTTTGGTGCTTCTAGTTTATTGACCAATCTCCTCAATACATTAGGCGTTTCAGAGCAACAGGCTGATCCTACCGCTTACTAAGTTTCTGGTTTATCTATCGGTGGCGAATCTCGCCACCTAAATCTTCTATACACGATTTAGACCATGGCTCTTATCGAGAGCTTGGGAGGCGCTTATGTCTATATCTCATGCATTTTTACCGCAAGAGATCATCCGTCGCAAGCGTGACGGCGAAGTTTTAACCCGTGAAGAAATCTACTTTTTCATCCAAGGTGTGGCTGATAATAGCGTTTCAGAAGGGCAAATTGCTGCCTTTGCGATGGCCATTTATTTCCAAGAAATGACCATGCCTGAGCGCATTGCATTGACTTGTGCTATGCGTGATTCGGGGATGGTTATCGATTGGACGCACATGAACTTTGATGGCCCAATCGTTGATAAACACTCGACCGGTGGGGTTGGGGATGTGACCTCATTAATGCTCGGCCCTATGGTGGCCGCTTGTGGTGGTTATGTGCCAATGATTTCAGGGCGAGGTTTAGGTCATACCGGGGGTACGCTCGATAAATTAGAGGCGATTCCCGGTTACAACATTATGCCAACCAATGAGCGGTTTGGTGAAGTGACTAAACAGGCCGGCGTGGCGATCATTGGCCAAACGGGCAATCTAGCCCCTGCGGATAAGCGGGTCTATGCGACGCGTGATATCACCGCCACGGTGGATAATATCTCATTAATTACAGCATCGATTTTATCGAAAAAACTCGCAGCCGGTCTCGATGCCTTAGTGATGGACGTCAAAGTCGGTTCTGGCGCGTTTATGCCAACCTATCAAGCCTCTGAAGAATTGGCTAAATCGATCGTGGCAGTGGCGAATGGTGCAGGTACCAAGACTACGGCTATTTTAACCGATATGAACCAAGTATTGGCTTCATCGGCAGGTAATGCGTTAGAGGTGCGTGAAGCCATACGCTTTTTAACTGGTGAATATCGTAACCCTCGCTTATTTGAGGTAACCATGGCCTCGTGTATTGAGATGTTACTGTTGGCTAAATTAGCCAACGATCCTCAAGACGCACGTACCAAGTTACAAGCCGTGCTCGATAACGGACAAGCGGCAGAACGGTTTGGAAAAATGGTGGCAGGACTGGGTGGCCCTCATGACTTGATTGAAAATTATCAACGTTATTTAGACAAAGCGCAGGTGATCAAACCGGTTTATGCTGAGCAAAGCGGTGTCGTCTCTGCTATGGATACCCGCGCGATTGGTATGGCGGTCGTCAGTATGGGCGGTGGACGACGAGTGGCAACTGATGCCATCGATTATGCCGTAGGTTTTGATCAATTTATCCGTTTAGGTGAAAGAGCAGACCACACCACACCACTGGCGGTGATTCATGCCCGCAGTGAAGCACAATGGCATTCTGCTGCGAAAGTACTTCAACAAGCCGTTAAGATTGGCGGCAATTATCAAGAAACTCCGGAAATCTATCGTCAAATTCGACCTGAAGATGTGTAACTCCGGTGAGGAAAAATAATGAAAAGAACATTTATATTAGTTTTAGACTCCTTTGGTATTGGTGCGGCACCTGATGCTGAAAAATTTGGTGATGTTGGCGCGGATACTTTAGGTCATATTGCCGAGCAGTGCCAACAAGGCAAAGCCGATAATGCCGATCGCCAAGGGCCTTTATGTTTACCTAATCTCTCCAAGTTAGGGTTAGCGATGGCACACAAAGAAGCTACAGGACAATTTGCCCCAGGGTTGGATCAACGCGCGGATATTATCGGTGCTTATGGACACGCCGCTGAACTCTCTTCTGGTAAAGATACCCCATCAGGGCATTGGGAAATTGCGGGTGTACCCGTGTTGTTCGAATGGGGCTATTTTAGTGATAAAGAAAACAGCTTCCCTACCGAGCTAATCGACCGCATTTTAAAGCGTGCTGGTTTGGCGGGATTTCTTGGTAATTGCCACGCATCAGGGACGCAAGTGCTTGATGATCTTGGGGAAGAGCATATGGCGACGGGTAAGCCAATTTTCTATACCTCAGCCGATTCAGTATTTCAAATTGCTTGTCATGAAGAGACATTTGGTTTAGATCGTCTGCTTGAATTGTGCCAAATTGCTCGTGAAGAGTTAGCCGATTACAACATTGGTCGGGTGATCGCTCGTCCGTTTGTTGGTGCAGGTAAAGGACAATTTGAACGGACTGGTAACCGCCGCGATCTTTCCGTCGAGCCACCTTCAGCAACCGTATTACAGAAATTAGTTGAAGAAAAACAAGGACAAGTGGTTTCGATTGGTAAAATTGCTGATATTTACGCTAACTGTGGAATTACTAAGAAAGTGAAAGCGACAGGCATTCCTGCACTGTTTGATGCCACGGTGGAGCAAATTCAGCAAGCGGGTGATAACACCATCGTCTTTACCAATTTTGTTGATTTTGATTCAGCTTATGGGCATCGTCGTGATGTGGCCGGTTATGCGGCGGCACTGGAATACTTTGATCGACGTTTACCTGAAATTCTTGCCCAGATGCAAGCTGATGATCTGCTAATACTCACTGCGGATCATGGTTGTGATCCTACTTGGATGGGAACGGATCATACGCGAGAGCACATTCCGGTACTGGTCTTTGGCCAAAAAGTGGCTCCAGGGACATTAGGTTTGCGAGAAACCTTTGCTGATATCGGACAAAGCATTGCGCATTATTTTGGCCTATCTGCGATGGATTACGGAAAAAACTTTTTATAATTATTAATAACAGATAAAAAGTGAACGAAGGCTCAGCTCAATCGGTTGGTTGAGTTGAGCAAAAAACGTTACTAGCGAGATTTTGCCTAATTTATGCTAAGGTCAACAGACCCTAGGGTGGGTTAGAAAAACGCAACATAGGAAAATAAAAATATGGCAACTCCACATATTAATGCTCAGTTGGGTGATTTTGCAGACGTTGTACTTATGCCAGGGGATCCACTACGGGCCAAGTTCATTGCAGAAACTTTTCTTGAAGAGGTCGTACAAGTATGTGACGTCCGTAATATGTTTGGTTATACCGGAACCTACAAAGGTCGCAAAGTCTCAGTGATGGGCCACGGCATGGGGATCCCTTCTTGCTCTATTTATGTGACTGAGCTGATTAAAGACTTTGGGGTCAAAAAAATTATTCGTGTCGGCAGCTGTGGTGCCGTTAACGAAGGAATTAAAGTGCGTGATGTCGTTATCGGTATGGGCGCGTGTACGGATTCGAAAGTGAATCGTATTCGTTTCAAAGATCATGACTTTGCTGCTATTGCAGATTACAAAATGGTCAAAGCGGCTGAAGAAGCGGCGAAAGCTCGCGGTATTGATGTGAAGGTCGGTAATTTATTCTCTGCTGAACTGTTTTATACCCCAGATCCTGACATGTTTGAGGTGATGGATAAATATGGCATTGTCGGAGTTGAGATGGAAGCGGCTGGGATCTATGGCGTTGCAGCGGAATATGGCGCTAAAGCACTCGCGATTTGTACCGTGTCTGATCACATTAAAACCGGTGAACAAACTACCTCTGAAGAGCGTCAAACCACCTTTAATGAAATGATTGAAATCGCATTAGATTCGATTCTTATTGGTGACCAAGCGAACTTTTAATTAAGCGATTAAGTTTGAGATGGAAAAGTTAAGCCTCAGCGAAGCGCTGGGGCTTTTTAGTGGGTCTGTTTCAGTAACCAGTTTTCACTCACTGATTTTGACTTTAATTGGTGACGTAATAGTAAGGTGATCAATACACCACTAATAAAACTCATCAGTAACATCAAATACATATAACGATCACTTTTACGATAATGATGATCGGAAATAGCAGTCACTTTACCTGTTTCAAAGGTAAGGCGAACAAAACCAATGATATTCCCATCATGCAGGACTGGCTCTACCAATTGTTGTCGGCCAATACTTGCTGTTTGTAAAGGCGTATCTAACCCTAATACTTCGCGAGCACTGAGTGCGGCATCACTGGCTGCCAGTTTCACACCTTCCGCATCATAAATGGTTGCATCAAAAACCAAACGTTCCTGAGCGAGTTGGTTGGTGAGGGCTAACAAACGCTCTTGATCTTGTTCGGCCAACATCGCACTTGCAGAAAGAGAGGCTTGGTTGATCAATACCTTGGTTAATGTCTCCAGTTGTTTAGCCTGAATACGTTCATTACCTTTACTAATGACCACACTATTTTGAATGGTGACCAAAAACATCACGATCAATAACAGCATGACGAAACCGCGTAATACGACACGAAATGAAAAAAGTGAGCCATCCATAGACAGTTAACCTGAAAAAATCACACTTAACCCATATTGAGACTTGCGTTTTCAAATTGCAATAGGGTAACGTCTTGTAATCATAACAAAGGAAAGTGGACATGGACGCTGTAAAAACGTTACGCATTAGAAAACATACCACCTTGCTGAATCGTCTTCCTGAAACACGCTTTGCAACACAATTGGATAAAAAAAAGGCCAATTGGATCGTCTTTGCTGAACAGTTAACGCCACAGCAATTTGAAGATATCGATTTTTTCACAGGGCAATACACTGCCATTGTTGAAACATGGAAAGTGGGGGCTTATGAGGTTGCACTCATGGCGGGAGAACTTTCGACTGAGCATCAAACCATCTTGCAAAATTTAAAGCTCGATTATGCGCGCATTGATGAAGTGCCCGATCTTTCTAAACCCGGCTTGATCGTTTTTGATATGGATTCAACCGCTATTCAAATAGAGTGCATTGATGAAATTGCTAAACTGGCCGGCGTCGGTGATGAAGTGGCGCAAGTGACGGAACGAGCAATGCAGGGAGAGTTGGATTTTGAACAAAGTTTACGGCAACGGGTTGGTAAGTTACGTGGGGCTGACGCGGCTATTTTAGCCTCCGTGCGTGATCATCTCCCTTTAATGCCAGAACTGCCCGAATTGATTCATACACTACAACAATTAGGCTGGAAAACGGCAATTGCTTCCGGTGGTTTTACCTATTTTTCCGATCACCTTCAGCAGCAACTTGGCTTTGATTATGCACAATCAAATCAGTTGGAAATCGTCGATGGAAAACTGACAGGTCAAGTCATTGGTCAGGTGGTTGGGGCTCAAACCAAAGCCGATATTTTACTTGAGCTTACCGAGACATTTGCTCTTGAGCAGCATAACACGGTTGCTGTTGGTGATGGTGCGAATGATTTGTTGATGATGAAAACGGCTGGGCTTGGAATTGCCTACCATGCCAAGCCGAAAGTGGAGGCACAAGCTCAAACAGCGATACGCCATAGTAATTTGGGAGGAGTGCTGTGTATTTTGTCTGCTGGCTTAGTAAAACAGCAAAAAGTCAGTTGGAAAGCGCAGCCATCCATCGATACTGATTAAAAAAATCATAACGAGCACAGAGAGAAGCTCGTTATGATAAAAACAGAAGAGGTGTTATGGCTTGATTTCTAAACGAGTCAAAACCTCTTCTGTTATATCAGCAAGCTCTCCATAACCCACGATCGAACCGATCTCTTTTTCCAAATTTTTTGCTTGGCTTAAATTAATTAAAGCCAGCTCATTAAGATCACTTTGTAATAAAGTCGTGAACGGATCAAAAACAGGAGCTGCACAAATTCGAAGAACGTAAAGTTCTCCCATTTCTTTACCTTTGCGGATAAATTCAACTCGTTCTTTTAGTGAATCAAACTCATGCAACAGACGAGATTCAACGGATTGAATACGGTCGGCAAATTTAACCGCTGCGATATACACTTCATGATAATGAGCTTCTGCTTTCTCGATTCGGCGCATCGGTGAGGCAAGTAATGTGTTGGTATGGCCTTTAAAAATAGGTTCAAGAGACAAATGATCACTTTCCCCAAGTTTGGCGAGCAAGGTCAGGTGAGGGGGGAGTGGATAGTTAACGCCAATGACTTTAGGTCTTAGGTTAACGCCGACTTTATCGACAAATATCGGTGAACTGACCATTTTATCGAGCAAGATATTATGTAGCCCTTCGAGGAGAGCGGGGCTCGGTAATTGTTCTTTTTGCGGCAGCAACTTATCTTGATTATGTTCGATAATACTATTAAAAAAGGCGATGCTTTTCATTGTTGCCGAATTTTCCTCAATCATGAGTTGTAAGCGTCGTCCTTCTGGACCAATACGAATGACCTGATAGGGAAGAGCATCGAGCGGTAAGTTGGAGTCATACAGCTTAAGTTCATGATAGTTAATCTGAACTTTGTCGCCCGCTTTAAGCGCGACCGGTTTATCAAGAATAATGCTTAAGCCTCGTTTGGAGAGATCAACCGTAACGCCTTCGGCAATTACCTGTTTTTGCATTTTTAATTGCAATGGGGTACGAAAACGGTACCTCGGTTCTTTACGTCGTGAGCGAGCATCAAAGTAGATTCCCATCGGTTTACCAACCACTTGGCGTGTGTGGCGAAATGCATTTAATTCATTGGCAGCGAGTTTAGGCTTTTCAACCAGTAAATAATCGGTTGCTGCACTGGCATCAGCAATCTCTTGTAGTATTCCGCAGTGCGTCAGTTGATTTGAATGTTCAGCCAGTTCTTTGGCATGTAGTGCTAGCTCTTGGCGTTCTTGATTGGAGAGTTCAAACATGGTGAGCTGAAACGCCTTCCAACTCTCCTTTTTGGCCCCAACATGCCAAAATAGTTTTCGATGAGCGGGGTGCGCCTCGGGCATCATCATCGAAAAAAATAAGGTTTTATCTTGGTGTTGATGTTTAAACGCATACAGTACGTTTCCGCTATCGGCAACCCCTGGTTGGGTGAGTAAGGACATCCGAGAGCGATTAAAAACACTGCCTAGCATTTGTTGGTTACGTTCGTCATGCCAATATTGCCATGTCGGTTGATTATGCTCTGTTAGAAGTACCAGTTTTAAATCATTACCACTAAAAAAGAGGGGGAGGTTACAGGTGTGCTTAAGATAAGTATGTTCGTATCCCCTTGTTCGAGCTCGAATAATTTTATCTTGATTGTCGTGACGAGCTTTTTGATGATTGCTGGCTAAAACCTCATTAATGATATTTTCAACAAGAGTTGTTTCGGTCAGCTTTAACGTTCGTAGAAACTTGACGGCGTCATTATCATAAGAGTCATCAATAGCCAGAATTCGATACTCTACCGTTTCGGTTATGCCGGGTATGGTTAACGTTTTTTCAAGTTCGCTAAAACGAACTTGAATCACTTGGCCTAATTTGTAGTTAAATGCCGCTGGAACTTTAAATTTCCCCCCAGAGGCCGATAAGTCAACGCTGATACCATGCAGAAACTGATCATTGAGGGTTATTTGAACCTGTGTAGCTAGCTTTAAACGATTTTCTTGCCGTTGTAGGTCGTAACCAAGTGTTATTGCTTCGACCTGAAAAGAGGCACTAGTGGCGGATGAGGATTTTGATCCGTCATTCCGTTGTTTCATCACTCGGAAATTATTATGCGTATTGTAGAGGTTTTCCCAAACGCCTTCCGTATAGCCACCAAACTTTTTAATGCCTTTGTGGTAAGCATTAAAGGCAACATCATCAAGCCAATGTTTACGGCCATCTAAATCATATTCTCGGCACTCTCCCTGCACTTTTCCTCGTAAGTCGATGATTTTTGAACAAGGAGCCATTACTCTGTTGAGCTCCATCTTAACTAAAAGTTTGACAGAAGGAGGTTGACCATCTGTTATCTGAGATAGTAGGTACTCAAAATCGGGTGAGTGGTACACCGGAATGAGTTGTTCAGCGAAAGAGAGGATTTCGGATTGCTGCATACGTTTCTAGTAAAGTGAATCTCTGTTAGAGTGAGCCGCTACTGATTTATCGGCGTTACTGCTTTAATCTTTAGAGGTTTATGTGAGTAACATAACTATGATGTTAGTCTATAGTGCAGTGATTTAACTTTTTCATAAACCTTTTAGTTCACAGTTCAGATAAGTTTTGAGGATTCATGGCAAAAGCGAAACGCGCTTATGTGTGTAACGAATGTGGGGCAGATTTTCCACGCTGGCAGGGGCAGTGTAATGCATGTGGGGCCTGGAATACCATTTCTGAAGTACGCTTAGCGGCTTCTCCTCAGGTGGCTCGTCATGAGCGCTTGATGGGGTATGCAGGCGGTGCGGCGGAAACACAAGTACAAACTCTGTCGGAGATTGATCTTCAGGAAGTTCCCCGCTTTAGCAGTGGTTTTAAAGAGTTTGATCGAGTTTTAGGTGGTGGCGTTGTACCCGGAGCGGCCATTTTAATCGGCGGAAATCCTGGAGCCGGTAAGTCAACATTGCTACTACAAACCATGTGTTTGCTTTCTGCTCAGATGCCTACGTTATACGTGACAGGAGAGGAGTCATTACAACAAGTCGCGATGCGCGCAGCTCGGCTTGGATTACCGAAAGAGCATTTAAAAATGCTCTCTGAAACCAATGTTGATCGCGTTTGTCAGATCGCCGAAAAAGAGCAACCTCGCATCATGGTGATTGATTCAATCCAAGTGATGCATGTCGCTGATGTTCAGTCTTCTCCTGGCAGTGTTGCTCAAGTTCGAGAGTCGGCAACAGCCTTGACACGTTACGCGAAACAAAATAATGTCGCGGTGTTTATTGTTGGCCATGTTACCAAAGATGGTACTCTGGCAGGTCCAAAAGTACTGGAGCACATTATCGATTGCTCTGTGCTTCTTGATGGTGGTGCTGATAGCCGCTTTCGAACTTTGCGAAGTCATAAAAACCGCTTTGGGGCGGTTAATGAGCTGGGCGTGTTTGCTATGACAGGGCAAGGCTTGCGAGAAGTGAGCAATCCTTCAGCAATCTTTTTATCTCGCGGAGAAGAAGCAACCTCAGGGAGTTCTGTCATGGTGGTTTGGGAAGGAACTCGCCCACTATTGGTTGAAATTCAAGCATTGGTGGATTATTCCCAGTTAGCAAATCCTAGACGAGTCGCGGTTGGCTTAGAGCAAAACCGGCTGTCACTCTTGTTAGCGGTATTACATAAACATGGTGGCTTACAAATGGCCGATCAGGACGTGTTTGTGAATGTTGTTGGTGGGGTGAAGGTGACAGAAACCAGTGCTGACCTTGCCTTACTGATGGCCTTGCTATCGAGTTTTCGGGATAAGCCTTTACCTAAAGATGTGGTCGTGTTCGGTGAAGTTGGCTTGGCTGGTGAAATACGTCCTGTTCCAAGCGGACAAGAGCGGCTTAATGAGGCTTTTAAACATGGTTTTACGAAAGCAATTGTGCCTATTGCTAATATGCCCAAAAATGGAATTACTGGTATGCAGATACATGGCGTGAGAAAGTTATCGGAAGCGATTAGTGCTTTTGATGAACTTTAAATCTGGGCTACACGACCAATCAGCAGGATTTTCTTAATGGTGGTGTGTGATGGCGAAGTAAATTTCACCGATCTTTACTCGCGTCTTTCGCCGCTATCACCTATATTTCATCAGCAATAGACAATCATTAACTATTTTTTTTCAGCAAGCGTAAGCAGGGCTATCAGTCTTGACAGATTGTGATATACTCTGCGCGCACTTTATACCTTATTAACAGAGTAAGACAATGACCGACTTATCAAAATACAGAAACATTGGTATTTTTGCTCACGTAGATGCGGGGAAAACTACCTCTACCGAGCGTATCCTAAAGCTAACTGGTAAAATCCATAAAATGGGTGACAGTCACGACGGTACGACCACCACTGACTTTATGGAACAGGAAGCTGAACGTGGTATTACTATCCAGTCGGCTGCGACTACTTGTTTCTGGAAAGATCACCGCCTAAACATCATCGATACTCCTGGACACGTAGACTTCACTATTGAAGTTTATCGTTCTTTGAAAGTTCTTGACGGTGGTATCGGTGTATTCTGTGGTTCTGGTGGTGTTGAACCTCAATCAGAAACCAACTGGCGTTATGCTGATGACTCACACGTATCACGGATTATTTTCGTCAATAAACTGGACCGTATGGGTGCAGATTTCTACCGTGTCGTTGATCAAGTGAAGAATGTTCTTGGCGCTACACCACTTGTGATGACTCTACCTATCGGTATCGAAGACGATTTCAAAGGCGTAGTCGATGTACTGAGCCAAAAAGCATACATTTGGGATGATTCAGGTTTACCAGAAAACTACGAAGTTACTGATATTCCAGCTGATATGGTTGAGAAAGCGGCTGAATACCGTGAGCTGTTGATTGAAACTGCTGTTGAGATGGATGATGAACTCATGATGGCTTACATGGAAGGTGAAGAACCTTCTCTAGAAGACATCAAACGTTGTATTCGTAAAGGTACTCGTGATCTAGCATTCTTCCCAACTTACTGTGGTTCTGCTTACAAAAACAAAGGTATGCAGCTTATCCTAGATGCAGTTGTTGATTACCTACCATCGCCAACTGAAGTTGATCCTCAGCCTCTGACTGATCCTGAAACGGGTGAAGCAACAGGTAAAGTTGCGACAGTCTCTGCTGATGAGCCACTACGCGCGCTTGCGTTTAAGATCATGGATGACCGTTTTGGTGCCTTGACCTTTATCCGTATCTACTCAGGTAAGATGAAAAAAGGCGACACCATTCTTAACAGTGCTACAGGTAAAACTGAACGTATCGGCCGTATGGTTGAAATGCACGCTGACCAACGTAACGAAATTGATTCTGCGCAAGCGGGTGACATCATCGCTGTTGTTGGCATGAAGAACGTTCAAACTGGTCACACTCTTTGTGATCCAAAGCACGAATGTACGCTAGAACCAATGATCTTCCCAGATCCAGTTATCTCTATCGCGGTTAAGCCTAAAGATAAAAATGGTTCAGAGAAAATGGGTATTGCGATCGGTAAAATGGTTGCAGAAGATCCATCATTCCAAGTTGAAACTGACGAAGATTCAGGCGAAACCATCCTTAAAGGTATGGGTGAACTTCACCTAGATATCAAAGTTGATATCCTGAAACGTACTTATGGTGTTGAGCTAGAAGTCGGTGCACCGCAAGTTGCTTATCGTGAGACAATCACCAAAGCGGTTGAAGATAGCTACACACACAAGAAACAGTCTGGTGGTTCTGGTCAGTTCGGTAAGATTGATTACCGTATCAAGCCTGGTGAACTAAATTCTGGTTTCACTTTCAAATCAACGGTTGTTGGTGGTAACGTTCCTAAGGAATTCTGGCCAGCAATCGAAAAAGGTTTTGCAGGCATGATGCAAGAGGGTGTTCTTGCGGGCTTCCCAACTCTGGACGTTGAAGTTGAACTATTTGATGGTGGCTTCCACGCAGTGGACTCATCTGCAATCGCATTTGAAATCGCGGCGAAAGGTGCATTCCGTCAATCTATGCCTAAAGCGGGCCCACAACTTCTTGAGCCTATCATGAAAGTTGACGTGTTCACTCCAGACGATCACGTCGGTGACGTTATCGGTGACTTAAACCGTCGTCGCGGTATGATCAAAGACCAAGAAGCGGGTGTAACTGGCGTTCGTGTTAAAGCTGATGTTCCACTATCTGAAATGTTTGGTTATATCGGTACGCTACGTACAATGACATCTGGTCGTGGTCAGTTCTCTATGGAGTTCTCACACTACGCACCATGTCCAGCTAACGTTGCTGAAGCCGTGATTGCTGACGTTAAAGCGAAAAAAGAGAAGAAGTAATTCTTTAATTTAGATGCTTAAAAAGCCCCATCAGTAAAGCTGATGGGGCTTTTTTATGGAGCTGATTTTGTTATTCGATGCTAAACCTAAATTCCTGCTTTATTATCGAGTCAACAATAAGATTATTAGTCTCTCGTTTGCGCGTTATTTTTCCCAGACGATCAATTGATCTTTTGGCCAGTTTTGTCCGACTTCATGATATTTTTGTTCTAATACGTGCCGTTTTATTTTTAAAGTTGGCGTCAGAATACCATTATCAATACTCCAAGGATCTTTAATCATCAACACCCCTTTTATCTGTTCATGAGACTCAAGTTGCG
The DNA here is from genome assembly GCF_009904905.1 of Vibrio sp. V30_P3S12P165. Taxonomy (NCBI): domain Bacteria; kingdom Pseudomonadati; phylum Pseudomonadota; class Gammaproteobacteria; order Vibrionales; family Vibrionaceae; genus Vibrio; species Vibrio sp. V30_P3S12P165. Next base: position 18,261 of record NZ_WXWH01000036.1, read on the forward strand.
CATTGATTTTATCGATCACTTTTTTTGTGGTTCTTTCATAGCGAGCTTTATCAAAATGAGGAAAGTTGTGAGGTACAACGAGTAAAATGGGGGCTGGTAAACCAAGACCGATCAAACAGAGCATTTCTACCCGGCTGTATTCAAAGAGTTTATTTTCAATCGGTACTGGAGAGACAAATTTTCCTTTTGCTGTTTTAAAGGTATCTTTAATTCGGCCTTGGATAGTTAAGTAGCCATCAGCATCAATATTTCCTTTATCACCCGTGTGTAGCCAACCGTCACTATCAAATGCTTCCTTCGTCGCGGTATCATTTTTGTAGTATCCAGAGAACACTCCTTTGCTATGCACCAGTATTTCTCCTTCATCGGTAATTTTTAGACGAATACCTGGGCCGGAGTGACCAACCGTGCCTATTTTATCGGCTCTAAAAGGATAATTAAGTGTGCTATAAGCAAAAGACTCTGTCATCCCCCAAGCTTCAGTGATACTGAGTCCAACACTGTGATACCACTTAAGTAATGCAGGCGAGACGGGGGCTGAACCACAACCGAGTACCCGAGCTTTGTTTAAACCAAGCCCATCGGCTAATTTTCGTTTGATTAAGCTATTTACTAACGGAATTTTGAGTAAAATATCGAGTTTTCTCTGTGGCAATTTATCTTGAATACGTTGCTGAAACAGAGTCCATAGCCTAGGTACGGAGATAAATAGCGTTGGACGCTGCATTTTTACATCTTCAATAAACGTATCTAAGGATTCAGGAAATGCGGTTAAGACACCGCCTTGAATTGAGGTACCAAAGACATAAACTCGTTCGGTAATATGAGCGAGTGGGAGGTAGGAAAACAGCCTATCTTCTTTTTCAATGCCAATCTGGTTGAGCAATTGTTGTACTGACCAAGAAAAAGCACCATAAGTGAGCATAGCTCCTTTTGGCAAGCCTGATGTGCCGGATGTGTATACCAAAGACATCAGTTTATCATCGTAATGTTGTGGTCGTTCTTCACTGGGTAAATGTTGCTTTATTAAGTCATGATATTGATATTGGCATTGAGGAGCAGAAGGATAGGGTAACGCAATACTGAGTAAATCAGGCATCTCCTCTAATACTTGGGTTGTGGCTTTCGCATCATCAAGTTTACCGGCAATTAATATTTTACTTTCACTGTGACGGATACAATATTCAATGGTATCAGAGCCTGCTGTAGGAAAAATTGGAACACTGACATAATCGCCGAGCATCATCGCTAGATCGCAGATAAACCATTCAGCACAGTTTTTAGAGATTAATGCTATTTTATCTCCAGGTTCCGCGCCTAAAGCTCGCAATGCTGAAACAAGCCTTAATGCGCTATCAGCGACTTGAGAAAATGTGAGCTCAACAAATTCGCGATTGATAATTTGTCGGAGATACACATCGTGAGGACGAGTTTGTGCCCAAGTTAAAATCATTTCATTGGGTGGCGGGAGAGCACAAGTTGTTTGGCTTAACTTGTTAGGATGGTTCATTCTCTAACTCCATGTTTGATTTGTTATATTTATGTTAATTAACTATAAATGTAGCACAGGAGTCAGAGGATGTTAGTGGAATTAACTCACATTTATTGCCTATGACCGATTTTTATAATTTAAATAAAAGTATTATTTTTTTAACAACAGACCCTAGTTATCGATCTTGCGGATCGACTTCTGGATAAGCTTCAATGACCCGTTTAATATAATCCTGATGATAACGCAGTGCATTAACGCAATGTTTATCTAATTTACCAGCGTTCACCATTTTCTCTAATTCTAATAAGGCAAAAGGGATCGACCACGCTTGTTTATAAGGCCGATGATTGGTTAAGGCATCAAAAATATTGGCAACAGCAATAATCCGAGCCGAGATAGGAATGGATTCTTCAGTTAATCCATAAGGGTAGCCACTGCCATCAAGAAACTCATGGTGATAAGCCACAATTTCTTTAAGAATAGACACGCTAGGATGTTCTGGCGAGCCGATCTCATCAATGATTTGGTTAATGATCTCAATGCCCTTCTCTACATGCTGATTTAATAATACTCGTTCATCATGACCTAGAGCGCTCGGTTTATTTAAAAGTTGGCTTGGAACTGACAGTTTTCCGATGTCATGGCATTTAGAAAATTGGCTAATATGTTCGATGAGTTCATCATCTAATTGATAAATACTCGCCACTTCTAAAGCTATTACCCGAGCAAAACGGCTGATCCGCTCTTTGTGTGCTCTAGACTCTTGCCAATGTTCAACTGATTTTTCATTTATCTCAGTGGCAGCAGTGATCAGTGAATGGACTAAATCATATTCAGAGCTAACGACAAAACGAATGATGTCAATAAAAGGTTTGAGAGTGGTATATTTTTCCGGATTAAAAGCATTTTTTTCACAAGAATTAAGAAAGATAAACCCAATAAAGGTTTGCGCGTGATAAACAGGTAAGGCCAAAGAGGACTGAAAACCTTGTGCGATTAACCAACGGTTATGCGGATGGGTCGAATTGAGTTCGTGCGGTAGGTCATTAATATAACGAACTTCTCCGGATTCGATACACTGCCTTAGTGAAGGTAAGTCATTCAAAACGCAAGAGTAATGGGCGAGTTCAAGGCCGTTTAATGTGCTACCCGCGTATGTTTTTAATTCATCATGCTCGGCATCGTATAGCGCAAAAGAGAGGCGTGCAATCATTGGATCGTGGGTGATGATCCGCTGATGAATATGAGACAATTGATGATTTAACGTTCCAGCAATAGCAAAGAAGTCATGTAAATCGTTATTCTCCATATCGGTGCCATCCTTCTTGTTGGTGCGATTATTTTCTATTTTATGCCGTTCAACTAGGGGTATACCCTTCCTACTTGAAGCTGCAGGGGGGCTACGTTCGTTCACCCCAATCACATAGCTTGCCTATGCTCATGGAGATTATGAGAACCATCCGTGGCTCTCACTAAAGGCCAGCCTACGGCTGTTCAAATTTTTTCCAGACAAATTTGTCACTCACTTGCTGCCTACCTGCAACGCCAAGTTGTTTGGGTATAGTCGCTTATTTTAGTTTAGGCGATAAAATGAGAACTAACCGATCTACTCAGCAAAAATTCCCTTCTTTTTACCCAATTAATGCCAACCCTAATCCACAGAGAAGATAAAAACCAACGAGGCCAAGAATTGGCCAGCGGGCGATCTTCCATAATCCATAGCCGATAATCAGTAAAGCCGCGTCTATCGGCACTAAAACCGAACTGATGAAAACCGGTTGATAGAGTGCGGCAAGTAATAGCCCGACTACAGCAGCGTTCACTCCGCTTAGTGCACCAGAAACTAAGGGCTGGTTAGATAATGTTTGCCAATTTTTTAATACACTCAGTAAGAGTAAAAAACCCGGCAGAAAAATGGCAGCGGTTGCGATAAGCGATCCCCAAATAGGAGCGTCGGGAAATAGATGACCGCCTAAATACGTTGCAAGTGTAAACATTGGCCCAGGTACCGCTTGAGCCGCAGCATAGCCAGTTAAAAACGTATCGGTAGAGATTTGGTCTGCGAGTAAACCTTGCAATAGAGGCATCACCACATGCCCACCACCAAACACTAAGCTGCCAGCATAAAAAAACGTTTCAAATAAGGCTAGGATAGGTTGATCCTGAGTTAGCCAAGGAAGCCCAATGAAGAGAGCAGCGAAAAGCAGCATCGGCCACCAGTTAAGGCTAAATTTAGTTGAATTAAAAGATGAGTGTGGTTTTTGTAGCCAGCCCATGCCGACCATAGCGGCAAATATCAATATGCCAATTTGGGAGAAAATTCCAGGAAAGAGTAGTAAAGTGACCGCACTGATTAAGCATAGGCTATGAGTTAAATTACGGCGACAAAAGCTTTGATACATTCCCCAAGTAGCATCGGCGACCACCAGTACGGCGAGTAATTTTAAACCGTGGATCAGGTGATCAAACAGTGGATGGTTAAGCCATTGTTGACTAACGACGACTAATAATAGCATTAAAAATATGGAAGGAAGCGTAAAGCCAAGAAAAGCAAGACTGGCACCGATTAATCCCCCACGCTGATAACCAATAGCAAAACCAACTTGGCTTGACCCTGGCCCAGGTAAAAACTGACTTAAAGCAACCAGTTGAGCGTACTGTTGATCGCTTAGCCACTGACGTTGAGCCACAAAGGTTTGGCGAAAATAGCCAATATGAGCGGCGGGGCCACCAAAACAGATCCAGCCTAAAATAAAAAAAGTTTTAAATATTTCCCACATAAGGCATTCCTTTATTCACGTGAGACGATACCAATGGGTCTACTTATTCAATCAATGAACAACGATCCTTGCGTGGCTGGCATGGTTCTCCCGAAATCAGCAAACCTATTCTGTGGTAACTCACTGATTCGTTAGAAACCGTAAACGACGTAAAATCCAAAATTCTAGAATGAAAATGGCGACTAAACTGCCACAAAATAATGCAAATGCGAACGGTGATTCTGTTCCAGGTATTCCCCCCACATTGACGCCTAGCAAGCCAGTTAAAAAGCTAGTGGGTAAAAAAATAGCGGCAATAACTGAAAAAAGGTAAGTATTTTGATTCATTCTTTCTGCGTGATATTGACGAAGTTCACCCTTGATAATTTCGAGTTCACTCAGAAAAAAGTCTAATGTTTCATTGATACGAATGATGGTATTGACACTATGACGCAAACGTAGCTGTTTTGTGGTTGCGAGTAAACTGCTTGAGGATTGATAATCATCGATAGCGTATTGTTGAGGTTTAATAAAGCGTTTTATTTTCAGTAAAGCTTTATGGGTTTCGATCAGTGGGAGGCTTAGTTCTGTTTCGTCATCAAATAAGGTGATCTTCTCTTCTACTGAATCGAGGTAATCATCAATATTTTTGTTCAGCCCATCAATAATGGATAGGATTAGGTCGGCGAGGTTTTTAGGGCCATTTCCCTTGGTTAATAAGTCATGTATTTCAGTAAGGGTTTTTGATGGAATTTTCCTGCTGGTGATCAAAGCGCCTTGATAATAGAGCATACGAATACTTATCATATCGGAAGGATCGGCGTGTTTATTGAGATTGATTCCGCGTAAAATCAGTAAAAAGTTTTGCTCATCATACTGTTCAAATAATGGGCGGGTGTCTTCGGCCAGTAAACTGTCGACGATAGAAGGTGGAATGGTATTATCGAGTAACCAGCTGCGCAGCCCTTCTTTATCGCGTTGGCAGTGATACCAGTGATTTGCTTTAATTGCTTGAGGCATCTGTCGGGAACACGATATCGGATGAGGACTGAATTCCCAGTGAGCGATAAGATCATCCATCTCTCTTTCCTTTTGTAAAAATAAACCCAAGTACTTTTATAAAGGAGTCCTTGGGTCAGAGTCAAATATGGTTATATCAAACATGGTTATGTTAAACATGATTATCTCAGTTTAACTTGAAGTTGCCCCAGTGGTTGCAACTCCAAGCCTTCAGCGGTGAGATAAGACGTTTAAAAGCCACGCATCTGAATACGACGTAAAAACTCAGTCATGATTCGGTCGTACAGTAACTCACCAAGAAAAGCATCTTCAACGTGATGATCAATACTGGGGTTGTCGTTCACCTCAATCACATATACTTGGCCATCAATCTCTTTAAGGTCGACACCATAGAATCCGCTACCGATCAGGTTTGCCGCCTTGACCGCAATGTCGACAACTGGTTTTGGTACTTGTTTTAAGTCCAGTGTTTCGAAGCCACCAGAAGAGACTCTGCCACTACTATGGTGTTGATAAATCTGCCAATGGCCACGGCTCATCATATATTTACAAGCATAAATCGCCTGGCGATTTATAACCCCGATTCGCCAATCAAAATCAGTCGGCATAAAGGCTTGAGCTAAAATCAAGGCACTTTTTTTAAACAACGTATTTGCTTCTTTTTCTAGCTCTTGCTCATCGCGTACTTTGACTACGCCTCGTGAGAAGGCACCGTCTGGAATTTTTAACACCATTGGAAAATCAAGCTGCCCCATCAGGTAGCTTTTCCATTGCGTATCAAAGCCTTGCACGATGACACTTTTGGGTGCAGGAACGTGATTACGCTGTAATAACTCGGTTAAAAAAACCTTATTAGTACATTTCATGATCGACTCAGAGTCATCCATCACAATTAATCCCATTTTTTCTGCTGTTTTGGCAAAACGATAGGTGTAGTTACTAATATTGGTGGTGGCTCGAATAAATAACCCATCAAATTCGCCAAGTCGGGAGAGATCGTCTGGAGAGAGTCGTTCTAAGTTCATTCCTAACCGATTGGCGGCTCGTCGGAAATGTTTTAACGCTGAGGCATCGGAGGGGGGCATTTTTTCCTCTTCATCCACCAACATAGCGATATCGTATCGGTATTTTTTTTCTTGTTTCGGTTTTCGCCAAATTTTGCTCGAGAAAAGTTCTAGCGATTCAATAAAAAAATCCTGTTCGCTATCTTGTAAGTCTTGGAAAGGGAAGGGGGCAATCTTATGGATTTGCCATTGACCGTGAATTTTATTCATATCCAGTTCTATAACGGGCACCATAAATTGTTCAAACAAACGTTGAGCCAGTTTCTCTAGCCCTTTTTCTGGTGTACGGCCAAAATAGATTTTACAATGAATTGCCTCAATATTTTTACATAGCTTATTGAGTTTAACCAATCCAGATGAAAGTAAGAAAGGTTGGTTAATGTCATTAATCGCCATCACCCTCGGAATCACTCGATGACCTCGGGCTTCGGCTAATAAAGAGCAGTAATACCCAGTACTCATATAATCGTAATCGCGACATAAATTGACCACTTGTACGCTACGCTGGGTCGATTTCCATTCTGCGTCTAGGTATTGGTCAACGCTAACTACTTGTTCTGAAGGGAAATATTGTTGCCAATCACTGGCTTGATCGGTCACGATTAAAAGGTTTGCCATGGCTATATTCTTCCTAAATCAATAGGTCTATGATTGAAACACAATCTTACCAACCACTTTTTCATCCAATGAGGACGTCGTATGGACTTTCGTCTTGCGAAAAGTGCTGATCTCGCTGCGCTTAATGCGTTAGAACAACAGCTGTTTGAGGGAGACAAAATTTCTCCGCGTCAAATGAAGCGTTTTTTACACTCCAGCCACTCGGTACTCTTTGTCGCCGATTCTGGTGACCAGTTAGCTGGTTATGCTTTGCTACTATTTCATCAAGGTACACAGCTCTCAAGGTTGTATTCGATTGCCGTTAAACCCGATTTCAGAGGCCGGAGGATTGCTCAAACGCTGGTTGAGCAATGCGAGCGTGCCGCTCTTGATCAAGGCTTTACTACATTACGGCTAGAAGTGCGTGAAGACAATATACCCGCGATAAAATTGTATGAAAGAATGGGTTATCAAACCTTGAAATGTTTGATCCATTATTATGATGATTTATGTGATGGACGCCGGATGCAAAAGCGCTTAATTCCACACGGGCCGAAAGTTTTGCTCCCGATGCCGCTTTATGTACAAACGACGCCATTTACCTGTGGAGCGGCTTGTTTATTGATGAGCTTCTCTGGTTTGGATGCTTGTTTTCAACCCAGTCGAACACAAGAGCTGCAATTGTGGCGTGAAGCTACCACGATTTTTATGGCGGCAGGTCACGGTGGTTGTAGTGGGCAAGGTTTAGCATTAGCAGCGGCAAAACGCGGGTTTCATGTTGAGTTGTGGAATCAGTCACAAGGCATTCCTTTTATCGACAGCGTTCGAGATGCGAATAAAAAAACCGTAATAGAGTTAGTTCACCAAGACTTTTGTCAGCAACTCCATGAGCAAGCGGTTGATATTATTGATGCACCACCGAGTCAGTCGCAATTCGAAGTGTGGATCAATCAGGGTGCTTGTGTTTTATTGCTTATTAGTACCTATCGTTTTGATGGGAAAAAGGAACCCCATTGGATAGTACTGAGCGGCATGAGTGAGAAGTTTTTCTTTTTCCACGATCCCCATGCTGAGTCTGAGCAGCATGCGATAGGGTCGGCTTATGTGCCTGTGGGGAAAAAAGCCTTATCGCAAATTATAGGCTTTGGCAAACAAAAACAGATTGCTTGTGTTGTGATCAGTCGAGCTAAGAGCGATCAGCAAACGACTGGTAATATATAGGGCCAGAGAACACCGGCCCTAGTCATGAGTGAGTTAATTTTATTAATTATATAACAAAATCAATTAGTTATTACTATGTAGTTCGCTATTGAGTTGCACGGCAGATTTGTTCGCTAAGCATTCCACTTGACCGGTTTGTGAGTTACGACGGAAAAGTAGATCAGAAACCCCAGCCAGTTCACGGGCTTTGATGGTTTCGACTTCATTGCCTTCTTTATCTAGCATACGAACTTTGGTTCCAGCGGTGACATAAAGGCCGGACTCAATGGTGCAGCGATCACCTAATGGGAAGCCAAGGCCAGCATTGGCACCGAGCAGAGAGTTTTCACCAATAGACACCACGACTTTTCCTCCACCAGAGAGCGTGCCCATAATCGAAGCACCACCACCGATATCGGAGCCATTGCCGACCATCACACCAGCCGAGATACGCCCTTCAACCATGCTTACTCCGGTAGTTCCGGCATTAAAGTTGATAAAACCTTCGTGCATAACCGTGGTTCCCTCGCCAACGTGAGCGCCTAGGCGAACGCGAGCGGTATCAGCAATACGAACCCCGGCAGGGACAATGTAATCAACCATTTTCGGGAATTTATCTACACAATCGACACTCAATGAACGCCCCGCTAAACGAGCATCAATTTGGCGTTCTGCCAGTTCAGGAAGGTCAATTGGCCCTTCGTTGGTCCACGCAATATTATGTAGTAAACCAAAAATACCTTCGAGCACTGTGCCATGAGGCTGGACTAGGCGGTGTGAAATGAGTTGAAGTTTTAAGAAGCCTTCAGCCACGGTTTGTGGTTTATCATCCGTGGCGAGAATCACCAATACTAACGGCTGAGTAGATTTTGCCGCTTTATCGGCCAAGGCAGCATTAGCCGCTTGACCATTGGCCGCAAAAGCATTAGCTAATTGGGCGCTTTGTTCTGCTGATATTTCTAAAGCTTGGTTGCCTTGTTGATAGCCTGAAATGTTCGCCAAAGCACTAACGAGCGCATCACTTGGGTTAAGAACAGGATGAGGGAAAAATGCCTCAATAATTTTTCCGTTACGATTTTTTGTGGCCGTACCAAAGCCAAGGGCAAAATTCGCCATGTGAGTTCTCCATAAATAAGGGCTTAATTCCATCATATTGTTGATGACTTAATGTGGCCACTCATACATTGGTTAATGTTGACTAACTTTGTTGGTGAGCGGCGTTATTGCGATGTTAAAAGATATCTTAAAGAGAGTCTGAACGGGAAGAAAGGGGGAAGGATTGATCCGTCTGTAGACCGATACCTTTTGTCTTTTTAACGATAGATATGTCTTGTTAGATAGAAAAACCGCTGCGAGGCAACGGTTTAACAGGCTTAAGCGGCATCATCGACGGGTTCATCGCTCTTGACTGCTTTCGGTTTTTTCGGTGGAGTGGGTTTACGTTTTGCACCCAGAGCGATTAACACCTCTTCTTTATTTTGTGCCAAGAAAAGAGCGAGTTCTTCTTGCTTGCTTTCTTCGTCGATCAGAGCGCTTTTACCTAACAGCTCAAATAACTCATCTGCCATATCCAGCATTTTGTCATAAGCGTCAGCTTCGGCTTTCGAGGTAAATGTCATTTTCTCTTCTCCGTTGCGCTCCACCACGTACTTAACGATGACGGCCATGGTTCATCCTCTACATTGTGCTAAAAAAATTACTGGCTTTTTATACAGTTTTTGTGGAGTAAAGTCCAGATAAGCCACTAAAATTGAGAGGTCAGCCGGGCCACTGGTGACAAAACGCGATAAAGTTTTTTAGTAGTGGATTTTGGTATTTTTCTTTATGAACCAGTACCCAAAATCGACGTTTCATATCCAGTGGTACGTTCAATAGACGAACTCGCCCATCGTTGAGTGCACATTGTGCGGCTAATTGTGATAGGCACCCTAGCCCCAGACCCGCAGACACACTATTGATCAATGCCTCGGTAGTATTGAGTTCGAAACTTTCTTGCCATTGCTCAATGCGAGGCGCAATCACCCGCATAAAAAACTCTCGAGAGCCAGAGCCAGATTCGCGTAATACCCACTGGCTTTGTTCAAAATCAGCGACACGAATATCGGCTTTCTTAACCAGTGGATGCGAAGGAGAGCAAATAATGCACATTTGATCATGGGCAAACTCTTTGGCCAGCAATTCAGGGTGTAATGTTTTTCCTTCGATTAAGGCGACATCAAGTTCGTAATCGACTAATTTTTGGCAAATCAGTGCCGTATTGGAGATAAACAAACTTTGCGCATAATGATCAAATTGCTGTCGAAAAGCACTTAATAAGTAGGGAGCAACTTGATTTCCAATTGTATCACTGGCTCCAATTCGTAACTGACCAGAGAGGGTGCTGTCTTCATCAAAGAGATGATGAAGATCTTTTGCTCGGCCCAGCAGCTCATCAGCGAAAGGAAGTAGCTTGTGGCCTTCTTGGTTAAGAATTAGTCGATTATTAACTCTATCGAACAATGCATGCTCTAATTGCTTTTCCAATTCAGCTAACGCCATGCTCACGGCCGCTTTGGAAAGGAATAATGACTCAGCGGCTGCGGTCAAAGTTTTATGCTGGGTAATCATCATAAAGACGTTGAGTTGCTTTAGTGAAATAGGGAAACTCATAGGCGTTTACTTTTATTGAACGTTTGTTATAAATAATTAGATATATTCAAACATTAAGCAAGCGTATTATGCCGTCAATTAGCAATGGTGTTGTGTATTGAGGTCGATATGATTCAAGCAGCAAAAACAAAAGTGATGGGAGCGCCAACCCCCATGGCAGGTTTGGCTCTCGGTATTGCCAGCTTAGGTTGGAGCTGGGAAAATGCGGCGGATTTACATGGGGTCGGCCAGTGGTCTGGTGCGGCAATTGCCAGTGTTTTATTGTTGATTTTGGCGATGAAGTTTTTATGGCATAACCATGCATTACGAGAAGATTTAGCGCATCCAGTGGTCGGTAGTGTGGTACCGACATTTGCTATGGCGTCTATGGTGGTGTCACATTCCGTCGGGCAGTTTTTTCCTATGGCGGGGGATAGCCTTTGGTTATTGGCAGTAGTGTTACATGTGATTTTTTTGGTCAGTTTTACTTACCATCGCGCCAAAGCATTTGAACTACACCATATGGTGCCCAGTTGGTTTGTGCCTCCTGTGGGGATTATTGTGGCAGATGTTTCTTTTTCAGGAAACCCAGCACTAGCACCGATTGCCCAAGGTGCCCTGCTGTTTGGTATGGTGGTTTATGCTGTCATGTTACCGATGATGATTTATCGCTTTATGTTCACGCATGAAGTACCTGATGCGGCCAAACCAACTTTAGCAATTTTAGCTGCACCTGCAAGCTTATCGTTAGCGGGCTACTTAACCGTAACCGCTGAACCATCGCCAGTCATTATTGCGCTGCTGTTTGGAATAGCGGTTTTAATGACAGCCATCATTTACTTGGCTTTTACTCAGTTGCTGCGTTTGCCCTTCAGTCCAGGTTATGCTGCGTTTACTTTCCCAATGGTTATCGGTGCAACGGCACTATTTAAAATGACCCATTGGATGGAAAAGGTTTCTGTCGCGCCACATTATATTGAACAGGTACATCTGTTGGCTGTTGGTGAGTTAATGATCGCTACTTTGGTTGTGGGTTATGTCGCATTGCGCTATCTGATGTTTTATCTTCCCGCTCGAACTGTGGTCAGTCAGGCCTAATTTTAATGGTTTAGGTCAGGAACATTATTCAGTTAAATGCACTTATGCTACTCTGCTCTTTACCAAGGGCTACGTAGTGTGAGTGCATTGTGTTTACGGTTTACCACTCTAATCATATCGAAACACTAAAAATTCTTTTAGTGCATCTGATCAAAAATGATCCGCTCAATCATCCTTTTCGTAAAGAACATATTTTGGTGCAAAGCACAGGGATGTCTCAATGGCTCAAAATGGCGTTAGCCAAAGAGATGGGGGTCGCGGCTAACATTGAATTTCCGCTTCCCGCCAGTTTTATTTGGCAGATGTTTACGACAATTATTCCCCATGTTCCAACGCGCAGTGTTTTTAACAAGCAAACCATGAGTTGGAAGTTAATGCGCTTATTGCCAGACTTACTTGATTTGCCAGCTTTTGCACCACTACGTCGTTATTTAACTGAGGATTCAGATCAAGCTAAACGTTATCAATTGGCTGAAAAAATTGCCGATATTTTTGACGGTTATCTGGTTTACCGTCCAGATTGGATCGCCGCTTGGGAGGCGGATCAAACTGTTGCAGAAATCGAAGGCGAGCATCCTTGGCAGCCTATCTTATGGAAAGCCTTGTACGATGACACCCTTGCTCAAGGTCAATCTCATTATCATCGAGCCAATCTTTACCAAACTTTTATTGATCAACTGCAAAGTGGTCACATTCCGCTCGAACAATTGCCGAAGCGGTTATTTATTTTTGGTATCTCTTCTTTACCTCCTCGTTATTTAGATGCTCTAAAGGCTATCGGTGAACATATTGATGTGCACTTGATGTTTACTAACCCTTGTCAGCATTATTGGGGAGAGATCCGAGATCACCACTATCTTTCTCGACTTGAAGCGCAACGACGAAAAAAAATAGCGCTGGCTGAGCAACAATTGATGGTGAGTGGTGAGGCATCCCCATTAAAAGGAAATATCAGTGACTATTTAAGTGATGATCTCCATACACAGCAAGCCATAGGGCACAGTTTGCTGGCATCTTTAGGAAAATTGGGAAGAGATAATCTGTTTTTACTAGAGCAGAGCCAGAATGAAGAGTTGGAACTTTTTATTGATATTCCGCGCGATAGCTTGTTGCATCATATTCAGGCGGATATTTTACACCTACAAGAGCATCATAATGATCAGTGGTTAGCCAGCAGTGAACATAAACCCGCGCTTGAACACGGTGATGATTCACTGACTCTGCATCTGTGTCATAGCCCGATGCGAGAGGTTGAAGTGTTGCACGATCAACTATTGGCAATGTTTGATCGTGATCCATCACTTAAGCCGCGAGATGTGATTGTAATGGTTGCGGATATTGATGCTTATAGCCCATACATACAAGCGGTGTTTGGCAATGCGCCGGGAGAGCGGTTTATTCCTTATTCAATTTCTGATCGTGCTAGTACTCAAGAAAGCCCGATTCTGCATGCTTTCATGCAGTGGGTATCTTTGCCCTTGTCCCGCTGTTTAGCTTCTGAGTTGTTAGAGCTATTAGAAACGCCTGCGGTATTGGCGCGCTTTGATATCAGTGAAGAAGAGTTTGCTATTGCTAAGCATTGGGTGGAAGAAAGCGGCATTCGCTGGGGGTTGAATGGTGAAACGGCGCAAGAGTTTGACTTACCCGCCACGGAACAAAATACGTGGCAGTTTGGTATTCAACGTATGTTACTCGGTTATGCGATGTCAAGCCGTGCGAGCATTGTTGATGTGGGTGAGATGCCGCTTGCCCCTTACAATGAAGTGCAAGGTATGAGTGCTGAATTAGCGGGTAAGTTAGCCCATTTTATCCAAACGGTCAGTGAGTATCGTTGGCGTTTAGCCCAAACTCAATCGATTACGGAGTGGCGCGAGACCCTTTCACAATTATTAGCGGATGGTTTTTGGGTCGACATTTCCGCTGAAATCGCTTTACAGTCGATCCATGAAACCTTAGCAGTGCTACAAGACACACTACAGGAGGCGGGTTATCAACAAGCCATTGCACCGGCCATCCTTCGTCAATATCTGCACAATCAATTATCAAGTATACGTGTTAGCCCTCGGTTTTTAGCCGGTCAAGTTAATTTTTGTACCCTAATGCCGATGCGTTCTATCCCTTTTAATGTAGTCTGTTTACTTGGTATGAATGACGGTGTTTATCCCCGTACCATGCCAGCAGAAGGGTTTGATTTGATGCGCCGACGGATCCGGCCGGGTGATCGTTCTCGACGTGATGATGATCGTTATCTGTTTTTAGAGGCAATTTTATCGGCACAACAGCGGCTTTATATCAGCTACGTTGGTCGCTCAATACAGGACAACAGTATCAAAGCACCTTCAGTTCTGGTGAGTGAACTATTGGAATATTGCCAGCAAAACTACTGTTTGCAGGGGGACGAAACCTTACCTAGCGATGAATCGGGTGAAAAGTTATTAACTCAATTGACGCTACAACATGCCATGGTTCCATTTAGTCCGCAGGCTTTTGAGGGGCAAATGAAAAGCTATGCCAAAGAGTGGTTACCCGCCGCATTGCGACAAGGCTCCGCGAGTTTAGCTTTTAACCAGCCAGTTGACGATTATCTGCTGGGAGTGAGTTATCCTCTTGAGTTAGATTGGGTTGAACTGCAACGTTTTTGGCGCTTACCCGTGCGCTATTTTTTTCAGCGCCGATTAAAAGTCACTTTTGAGGCTCCGCTCAATGTACTTAAAGATGAGGAGCCTTTCGCGTTAAATGGTTTGGCGAGTTATCAGTTACGCGATGAGTTATTGGCGACGTTACTTAATCAGCCACAGTCGTTGGCAAGGGAAGAAGTATTAAACGTGTTTGCCGCTCAGCAACGTGCGCAAGGACGTTTGCCAATCGGCGCTTTTGGTGCTTTAGAGCTAGAGACGAATCGTGTTCAAGCGGAAGCTTTATTCGATTGCATTCACACGTTATGTCAACAGCCACAGCCTGATGTTGAAATATCCATGACATTGCATCCATTCGGCGTGGATAAACCGATATGGTTAACGGGGTGGCTGACGCAAGTGTATCAATCGGGTTTGGTGCGCTATCGTAGCGGAGCGATTCGCGCACAAGATCTCCTCGCCGCTTGGCTTGATCACTTAGTTTTTGCTGCCATGGGCTATCAAGCTGTCACGCACCTGATTGGTTATGATCGTAAAGAGGGAGTCACTCACTATTGTTTCCCAATTTTGGCAGAGCCTACCGAGGCCCAAACGCGATTAACAGAATTAGTATCCTTCTATTATCAAGGGATGACCGCACCTTTACCTTACTTTCCTAAAACGGCTTTAGCGGCGGTGGAAGCCGGATTTAGCCGTGGGAAATTGGTTGAGGATGAACAAAAAGCGCTGAAAAAAATGGCAGATACTTTTAACGAGAGTTACTCCTCACCAGGTGAAGGAAGTAATGATTACATTGCTCGAATTTGGCCTGAATGGAATGATGAACTGGCCAAACAGGTGCGCTTATTGGCCAGCTTGGTGATTCAACCAGCAAGGTTATCGTGGCAAGATAGCGCGGATCAAAAAGAGTAAGGTGGCCGCCAGTAAATCATTATTAGTGTAGGGCGTTTGCTGTACGGCCACAGGTCAGAGGGACCAGAATGGTTGAGAAGTTGTTAGCTGTACTCCATTAATGCGGCGCAGTGTAATCGGTTGCTATGCACTGCACCGTGAGTCAGCTCTCATATCTTTCGGTACTCAGGCGTTTCAGCTTGATCAGATAGAAGAATTCAATCCAGATCACATTCGTATTCATAGATATCTCAAAGCAGAGTAGCAGAGTAAATGATGAGTAATATCGACACTATTGTCCCGCTCCCGTTAGATACTTTAACGTTTCCTTTGCATGGAGCAAGGTTAATTGAAGCTTCGGCGGGTACAGGAAAAACCTTTACCATTGCCGGGTTATATTTGCGACTACTTTTAGGACACGGCACTCTGCAGACTCGGCACAACCAAGCGTTGACCGTAGACCAGATTTTAGTGGTGACCTTTACCGAAGCGGCGACCGCTGAGTTAAGAGATCGAATTCGTCGTCGTATTCATGAGGCTCGTATCGCTTTTAGCCGTGGTAGTAGTCATGATCCGGTCGTTAAACCGTTACTTGAACAGATCACCGATCATGCTTTTGCTGCTCAGCTTCTATTGAATGCTGAGCGACAGATGGATCAAGCGGCGATCTATACCATCCATGGTTTTTGTCAGCGTATGTTGACCCAGAATGCGTTTGAATCAGGAATGCGTTTTGATCATGAATTTATTACCGATGAAAGCCAATTAAAAGCGCAAGTCGTGGCCGACTACTGGCGGCGACAATTTTACCCACTTCCGATTAACCTTGCTGGAGAAATTCGCCGTTTATGGCCTTCACCTCAAGCCTTACTAGATAGCATTGGCCGATATTTAAGTGGTGAAGCCCTTTGTTTTATTCCCCCCATGATGAGTGACGATCTTGCCGCATTACATCAGAGTCAGTTGGCAAAAATAGAAGCGGTGAAACAGCAATGGCGAGCCGTTGAACAAGACATTGAGACGATCATTAGCCATTCAGATGTGAATAAACGGAGCTATACAAAAAAATCGTTACCGGAATGGATTAAGCGCGTTTCCTCTTGGGCGGCTAGTGCGACAATCACTTATGATATTCCCGATGTATTGAGTCGTTTTTCTCAATCGGTTCTTATTGAAAAAACGCCGAAAGGAAATGCACCTCATCATCCATTATTTGTCACTATTGACTCTTTTCTTGCTCAACCGGTCGGTTTACAGGGGCCTTTGATGGCTCATGCCATAACGGTTTGTCGACAGTTATTATCTAACGCAAAATCGAGCCAGCAATGGCTCTCTTTTGATGATTTATTGAGCCAATTATCAGCTTCCCTTGCGCAAGATGAACAAGGAATATTAGCAGAGCGAATTCGTCAGTTGTATCCGGTGGCGATGATTGATGAGTTCCAAGACACTGATCCATTGCAGTACCATATTTTTAGCCACGTCTATTTGGCGCATCCGACCTGCGGCTGGTTTATGATTGGTGATCCTAAACAGGCGATTTATGCCTTTCGTGGTGCTGATATTTTTACCTATATTACCGCAAGAAATCAGGTTACAGCTCATTACACATTAGGTACTAACTGGCGTTCTAGTGCGCAGATGGTGGCAGCGGTGAACCAGTTATTTACTCAGCCAGATAGCCCTTTTATTTATGATAAAGACATTCCCTTTTACCCGGTACAGGCTAGCCCGAAAGCGTCGCAAAAGCAGTGGTTTTTAGCAGGGCAAGTTCAGCCAGCATTAACATATTGGTATCAGCAGGCTGATGCACCGGTGAGTAAAGGAGACTACCAAAAAATCATGGCGGACGCGACAGCCAGTCAGATTCAGAAACTATTAACAGCCGCTCAGCAGGGAGAGGCTTATTTTGAGCCACATCGAGCTATCGAACCGGCAAACATTGCGGTACTCGTGCGTACTGGTAGTGAAGGGCGTTTAATTCAACAAGCGTTGGCACAGCAAGGCATTGCCAGTGTTTATCTTTCAAATCGAGACAGCGTTTTTAGCAGTGTGGTTGCCGCAGATATTCAGCGCTTGTTGCTGGCTGTTTTACATCCAGAAGATGAAAAAGCGTTACGCAGTGCACTCGCTTCCCCCCTGTTCGCCCTGAATGCCGCTCAGTTAGATTTACTCAATAATGATGAAAATGAGTGGGAAACGGTACAACATGAATTCAAGTATTATCGAAAGTTTTGGCAAGAGCGTGGTGTGCTACCCATGTTACGCTCAGTACTGAGCCAGCGACATATAGCAGAACGCTGGCTTGCTGAGACCCATGGTGAGCGACAACTGACCGATTTTATGCACTTGAGTGAGTTACTGCAACAAGCGACTCAAATGCTTGAAAGTGATCATGGTTTATTGCGCTGGTTCGCTCAATCGATCGAGGATGCTCAAGCGGGCAGTAGCCATGATGATGCGATGTTGCGCCTTGAATCAGAGCGAAACCTGGTGCAAATCGTCACCATTCATAAATCGAAAGGGCTTGAATATGACTTGGTTTTTTTACCTTTTGCCTTGAGCTATCGGGTTGCGCAAGAAGGAAAATATCATGACCTGACCAGCGGTAAAACCGTACTTGATATGATGAAAAGTGATGCCGCCTTACAGCAAGCTGATAAAGAACGATTAGCGGAAGATTTGCGCCTTATTTATGTCGCGCTAACTCGCGCCGTTTATGGCTGCTTTGTTGGCGTTGCACCGCTGCGTAATGGACGTTCAACCAAAGAGCCGACCGGGGTACATTTAAGTGCTCTAGGATATTTATTGCAAAACGGGCAACTGGGAGACATTGTTACCTTGACTCGCGTCCTATCTCAGCAGGTGACGCTTAATTCTGTGGTGGTCACCGACCCTCCAGAGCCGCAACTTGAACCTTTTAGTCCATTCAATGTGTCACAACCAGAGCTTAGTGCTGAAACGTTACAAGTTTCGATTGACCGTTCATGGCGTGTAACCAGCTATTCTGGATTACTAAAGCAAGGGACACCTCGACAAGAAGGTGTACTTGAACCGATAGGGTTTGATATTGATTCGGCCGGAGAGCAAGATGAACGTTTGCTGACTGACGGCAGTGAACGCAGCATTTTTACTTTTCCTCGTGGTGCCACTCCCGGTACCTTTTTACACGCGATCTTCGAAGATGTTGAGTTTACTGAGTCAGCATATAGCGAGAACAATCGAATGACGATTGAAAGCTTAATGGCGCGTTATCAAATTGAGCCTGAGTGGCTTGAGGTCTTGAAAAACCTGGTTGAAACGGTGTTAAGTACCCCGTTGGATGGTCAAGCGTTATCTCTTAACCAAATGGCCCCAACACAGCGCTTAACGGAGATGGAGTTTCTCTTACCGATTGAACTATTAACCGCCCCAGAACTCAATCGAATGGCGCATCGTTATGATCCATTATCTGCTCAAGCGGGGGAGTTGGGATTTTATCCAGTGCAAGGTATGTTGAAAGGGTTTATCGACTTAGTTTTTGAATATAAAGGTAAATACTATCTATTAGACTGGAAATCAAACCATTTGGGAGATGAGCGGCAGGCCTATCAAGGCGAGTCGCTTGAGCGGGCGATGGTTGAGCATCGCTATGATCTGCAATATCAGTTATACACATTAGCGCTGCATCGTTTTTTGCGTAGCCGTTTAGCCGATTATGATTATCAGGTTCATTTTGGGGGCGTGTATTATCTCTTTTTACGCGGCATGGATGGGCAATCGCCCTGTGGCGTGTTTTATGCCAAACCGAGTTTTGAATTTATTCAGTCCCTAGAGCGAGCGATTGATGGTCAGACTGCATTACCGCCGGTTAATGACTTAGGACAGATGGAGTTTGATTTATGATTGAGCAGCCATTAATTCAATTAATGCAATGGGTTAAACAGGGTACGTTGCGTCAGCTTGATTATCAATTTGCACGATTTATGCTTGGGTGCGTGAAAAAGCAGGCTTTATCTAGCCAGCAGCAACAGATGTTATTGTTCATTAGTGCTGCCATCAGTGCCGAATTAGGCCGAGGACATATCTGCTTGCCTTTATTTGACCAGTGTGGTCAAAAAACAGCCTTAGCCAGTAAGCTTGGCTTGCATGGCGACTTGGGCGAGGCCGTTAACGAACTGTGGTATTCGATTGACTGGCAAGCGCTGGTCACGCAATGTTCAATCATCGGTGCCCAACAGGATGTTGTGCCGTTAATTTTTGATGGACGGCGTTTATATCTACATCGGTACTGGCAGTATGAAGCGACGTTGGCTGAATATTTACAAAGCTTTGGTACACCAATGAGCTTAAAGCTTCCCATGGTTCAAAACCTTAAGTCGTGTTTAGATGAGTTATTTGCCCGAAACTACCAAGCGCTCTTTATGGCGTTACAGGATCAACATGATTCTTCGGTAATTCGCCAACGTTTGG
Source organism: Vibrio sp. V30_P3S12P165 (assembly GCF_009904905.1). NCBI lineage: Bacteria > Pseudomonadati > Pseudomonadota > Gammaproteobacteria > Vibrionales > Vibrionaceae > Vibrio > Vibrio sp. V30_P3S12P165. The sequence goes on from NZ_WXWH01000036.1 coordinate 38,098, forward strand.
TTTGTGATTGGTTAGATGTGGTGGAAGAAGAGGCGTTTGATTGGCAAGCAATTGACGCGGTATTAGTTCGCGCTCAAAGAGCTAGTGATCTGGTCTTATTGGATGAATTAGTCCCAGAGCGTTGCTGCATAAATTGGCAGAAGGTGGCGGCGGCCATTGCCCTGACTCGTCGGTTTGCCGTTATTTCAGGCGGGCCGGGAACCGGGAAAACGACCACCGTAACTAAACTACTGGCCGCTTTAGTTCGTCAAGCTCATCAACAAGGTAAAACACCACTGATTAAATTAGTGGCACCAACGGGCAAAGCGGCCGCTCGTTTAACCGAATCGATTGGACAAGCGGTGGCAAAATTAGCCATTGATCCTGCTCTGAAAGCTCGAATACCGACCGAATCGAGTACGTTACATCGATTGCTTGGTGCTATTCCACAAAGTGCTGAATTTCGTCATCACCGTAAAAATCCATTACATGTGGATATATTGGTGGTAGATGAAGCCTCCATGGTCGATTTACCCATGATGAGTAAATTAGTCGAAGCCTTACCTATACATGCACAGCTCATTCTACTGGGGGATAAAGATCAACTTGCTTCAGTAGAGGCCGGAGCAGTATTGGGCGATATTTGCAGTTTTGTATCACAAGGATATTCAATGCCTCAGCGCCAGCGATTGGCTGAGCTGACCGGATTTTCCTGTTTAACTTCTTACTCGACCCGAGCGTTGACTCATCCGTTGGCCGATAGTTTATGTATGCTGCAAAAAAGTTATCGTTTTGATGCCCGATCAGGGATCGGGCAACTGGCCAAAGCGATCAACTGTGGTGATGTTGAAAAACTTCATCAGGTTTGGCAGCAAGGCTTTTGTGATATTGAGCATTTTCCGATCACCAGTGACAATTACCGACATCTATTGCAGACCTTGGTGGAGGCTTACTCGGGCTATTTACAGCGGATGAATCAGTCGTACAGCGATCCATTAGGCCAGCCAGAATCAATGCAGCACAAAGCACAAGCCGTTTTAACAGCCTTTAGCCGTTGTCGATTATTATGTGCCGTACGAGAGGGACAGTTTGGTGTCCAAGGCCTGAACTTACGTATTGAACGCGCACTAGCGGTGCAAAAACAGATTCAATACCAAGATGAACAATGGTATGCCGGGCGACCAATTATGATTAGCCAAAATGATCATGCTCTCGGGTTGTATAACGGTGATATTGGTGTCTGCTTGCCCGATGACAATGATCCTAATCGGCGACTCAAGGTTTATTTTGAGTTACCAAATGGCCAGATAAAAGCCGTATTACCGAGCCGAGTTCCTGCCCATGAAACCGCCTATGCGATGACGATTCATAAATCGCAAGGCAGTGAATTTGATTTCACGCTATTAATTTTACCTCCAAATGTTAGCCCTATCATGACGCGTGAGCTTATTTACACCGCAGTAACGCGAGCAAAACAACGCCTAGCACTTTATGCCGATATGGCCGTACTCAAACGATGTATTACAGTAAAAACAGAGCGCGCCAGTGGTTTGGTCGAACGGTTAATGCAAGCGGAAGATTAACCGTTGATAGCCTTGCTTGAGAAGTAATAGGGATAGATTAAGCTTGTAGAGCTTTTGTGAAGGTAATATTGCGGATTTTATAGCGTTCTTTTGATTCTAATAAAAAGCGTTGTAGATTTTCACAGACAGGAAAGACACAATGAACATCTAAACCTTCTAAAAAATGGTTATCTGCCATATCCCAAAAGCTTTGCAGCGAGTTACAAATTACGGTTTTCATAGATATTATGCTCTTAATTACTGGTACGAGTAGTAAAAGCCATCCATGCGACGTCTAAATCATCTATTTAGACCAGCCTATCCATCTCTTTTTTTTGCTGTTTTGTATGAGTGGATAATGTGTCCTATTGGTGTGAAAAAGTAGATCTAAATCACATCAAAGCGAATTGTACACAGTTGCATAAGCATTGCAAGTGATCATTTTATGTACAGAGTATCTAGAGCGACAAAATTAAGATCTTAGAGCGTCGTTGATAGTTATACAGGCTTTGTTTGGCCATCGGTAAGCGTTCAACTCCCACCTCAATGAATCCTTGCTCTCTAAACCAGTGTAGGCTATGCGTTGTTAATACGAATAAATGATGAATACCCATTTTTTTTGCTTGATTTTTCATATGGTTGAGTAGTAATAAACCCCGGTCGCCATCTCGATATTCAGGATGAATCGCGACACAGGCCATTTCAGCCATTCCTTCGTTAGAGTAAGGGTAAAGTGCAGCACAGCCAATCAATAAGCTATCTTTTTCAATAATAGTAAATTGATGAATCTCTTGCTCAAGTTGCTCGCGAGAGCGACGGACTAAAATACCTTGTTCTTCAAGTGGGCGAATTAAATCAAAAATACCGCCAATATCATCAATCTGTGCTTGACGAACTTGTTCTGCACTGGCCATGACAATTTGTGTGCCGATCCCATCAAAAGAAAATAGCTCTTGGATTAAAGCGCCGTCTTCTTTGTAGCTAATTAAATGGCTACGCGGAACTCCTGCTCGGCAAGCGGTAATGGCTGCACGTAAAAAACGTAGGGTACCGGTTGAATCTTCATGAGGGGCGTGGGTGGTTTCTAATTGTGTCATTAAGGTTTCGACTTCGCTGGGAAATAGCTCGGCGATAGAATTTCCCTGCGGGTCAATAATTCCTTGTTCTGCACAAAAGCCAATTAACTTATCGGCTTTTAATCGAATAGCAACTTGTGTGGCCACTTCTTCAGAAAGGAGATTAAAGCATTCGCCAGTTACTGAGCTAGCGATGGGGCCCAATAATACGATTGAACCTTGATTGAGTGTTCGGTTAATTCCGTCAATATCGATACGACGGATGCGGCCACTATGACAATAATCGATGCCATCATCGATCCCCAAAGGCTGAGAGATAACAAAATTACCGCTCACGACATTGAGTTGTGTACCGGCCATTGGAGTATTGTTTAAGCTCATTGAAAGCCGAGCAGTAATCGCCAGTTGTAACTGCCCTGCCGCCTGCATGACCAAACTGAGCGCTTCTTCATCCGTTATCCGAATGCCCTTATGGTAAGGTGTTGTGCGTTGGTGAGTGGTTAAGATTTGATTAATTTGTGGTCGCGCGCCATGCACGAGGACTATTTTGATCCCAAGGCTATGCAGTAGCGCAATATCACTAATTATATTGGAAAAGTTTTTATCGGCAATCGCTTCACCACCTAACATGATGACCATGATTTTTCCACGATGCGCATTCACGTAAGGCGCTGACTGTCTAAACCCTTTCACGAGGGCGGTACTGCGAATTTTCATAGTGAGCACTTGATTTATTAATTATGCTTAAATAATGACTTTTTATTCATTCGTAAGCAAGTATTTTTCCACCCAATGTGAGGGAGCCTTGTGAGCGGCAGCTAAGTTCATTTATTTTTCAAATCATTTCGCTGCAAATGATTTATCCGCTAACATTATGGCTGTGCTTTTATGGGCATGATTTGTGGCTTTTATGTATACTAATTAAGCATGGTTTTGTTTTTCTTATTTCAATTATCAATTGGTTGATACCGGCATGCTTGCTGTGGTTGTACCCAAAGAGGGCTATGTATTGAAAAAACAAAAAAAGTCATTGAAAAAACACAAAAGTCTTGAACGATTGCTGATGCTGGTGGCGTTGCTAGGAACACTTGGTGCTATCTTACTCTACAGCAATCTATGGGGGCGTATTTCGGAGCAATTTCAACCAGCAAAGAGCGAGATTCATGGCGTCTGGATTGAGCAAAATGTTGCCCCCTATGCAGCCCAGCATATCGAAATACGCGATGAGGCAATTATGATGAATGGGCATCTGGTTGCGACTCATTACTCATATAATGGCCGCCTATTAACGTTTTATGTTGGCGATCAAAAGGCCGAGTATCAAATGTTGAATGCAGCCAGTACCGAAATGAAGCTGGTGTCATCTCATCACTATAAGCCTATTTTTCAATTGTCAGGAAAACATAAAAAACCACTTCGCTAACGATTCTGTCATTGCTCTTCGCAGAGGAGTTTGTCATGCTTTTCGTTCATACCCAAGATGGATAGATCCCAGTGATAAAACGTTTTTTTTCTTACGCTATGTTGGCACTCTTATTTGGTTGTGCACAACCCACAGATCGAGCGCAGCAGTATTTGGATGATCAATTGCCACAAATTTTAAATAAAGTGGATGCTGTTACTTCTAATTCTCCTCGTGATTTCAGTGCGTTTGCCGAACAAAGTGAACAAGTCGTCACTCGTTCTGCCGCTATGGCGGCCATTTATCAATCATTGTATGAAAAGCTGAATGAATGGGTTTTGCAAAGTGGTGATCCGGCTGAGCTGGCCCAGTTTGGCGTCCAAACGGCACAGCTGGGAGGCGGTGATAAGCAAGGTAACGTGTTATTTACCGGGTATTTTTCTCCAGTCATGGAGCTTCGTCATCGTCCGGATGAGGTGTTTCGTTACCCCGTTTACGCATTACCAGAGTGCGGTGATAAGTGTCCAACCCGCGCTGACATATACGCAGGTGCTTTAGAAGGGCAAGGGCTAGAGCTTGGGTATGCTGCTAACTTAATTGATCCGTTTATTATGGAAGTGCAAGGAAGTGGTTTTGTTCATTTTGAGGATGACGATACGCTAGAATATTTTGCTTATGCTGGGAAAAATAACCGAGCGTATGTCAGTATTGGACGCGTTTTGATTGAGCGTGGTTTGGTGAAACGGGCCGATATGTCTTTAAAAGCGATTAAAGAATGGGTACTTGCCAATGATGAAGCGACGGTGAAAGAGCTGTTAGAGCAGAACCCGTCCTATGTTTTTTTCCGGCCGAATGCAGCCGCGCCAGTAACCGGCAGTGCTGGGATTCCATTATTACCGCTGGCATCGGTGGCGGGTGACAGAACCCTATTCCCCATGGGCACGCCAATTTTAGCTGAAGTTCCACTATTAAATGCTGATGGCACTTGGTCGGGAACACACCAACTGAGGCTATTGATCGTGCTTGATACCGGCGGTGCGGTAAAACAAAACCATCTCGATTTATACCATGGCATGGGCCCAAGAGCTGGAATAGAAGCGGGCCATTACAAGCATTTTGGCCGCGTGTGGAAATTAGGTTTAGATAACTCGCCCACTCAAGCGCCTTGGTCGCTGCCTCCTGAAAAGCGGGAGTAGCTTGCGAAACTAGACTTTTGAGTAAAGAGTGCGTATAAATCGCACTCTTTCTTTTTGGCTTTTATAGTGGTGGAAGCTTGTTATGCGTGAACTCGAAACGCCTGCCTCAGACAGTTATAACCAACGTTTTGGTGGAACCCGTCGATTATATGGTCACAGTGAAGTGGAAATTTTACGTGCTGCACATGTGTGTGTGATTGGTATTGGTGGGGTCGGTTCATGGGCTGTGGAAGCGCTGGCACGTTCTGGTATTGGTGCATTAACTTTGATTGATATGGACGATGTGTGTGTCACGAATATTAATCGACAAATTCATGCAATGAACGGTACGGTTGGGCAGAGCAAAATTGAAGTGATGGCGGATCGTGTTCAACGGATTAACCCTGAATGTCAAATCCATTTGATTGATGATTTTATCAGCCCTGACAATCAGCATCTTTATTTGAGTAAAGATTTTGATTACGTACTCGATGCGATTGATAGCTTACCGGCTAAAGCATCGTTGCTGGCTTATTGCCGCAGCCATAAAATAAAAGTGATCACCGTCGGTGGTGCGGGTGGGCAGACGGATCCCACGCAAATTAAAGTGGCAGATTTAACCAAGACGATTCAAGATCCTTTAGCGAAAAAACTCAAAGACCGTTTGCGTCGCCATCATCATTTTCCAACCAATCCGGCCCGTAAATTTGGTATTGAGTGCGTTTTTTCGACCGAACAGCTTAAATATCCTCAAGCGGATGGTTCGGTTTGTGCGGTAAAATCAACCGCGGAAGGCCCCAAGCGTATGGACTGCGCCAGTGGTTTTGGCGCTGCTACGGTGGTAACGGCTAGTTTTGGTTTTGTCGCAGTTGCCCGTATCATTGAGAAATTGATTCAAAAGCATCGCGCTTAATCGATTGAATTATTTTTATTTTTTATTATTAACCCGCTGATTTTTATCATTGGAGATAGAGCATGCTTTTTCCTTCTCACCCCTTTGGTTCAGAGATTACCAGTGATGATGTCCTGGTTGTGATGCAGACCCTACAAGGCTGGGAAGCGCGTTATCGACAGTTGATCCTGTGGGGGAAGCTGTTACCTGCTATGCCAGAAGCATTAAAGAGTGAGCAAGTGAGTGTCGCAGGGTGCGAGAGCCAGGTTTGGTTAGTCAGTCAACAGCAAGAGGGGGTATGGCATTTTTGTGCTGATTCAGATGCTCGTATTGTGCGGGGGCTGATTGCTTTATTGCTGGCTGCTTTTGAGGGCAAAACCAAAGAGCAGATCCTCAGTTTTGATATTGATGGTTATTTCTCCCAACTTGGCTTATTGGCTCATTTAAGCCCATCTCGGGGAAATGGTTTAAAAGCCATGGCGGATAAAATCTTGCAAGATCTAGGATAACCCCGCCCTAAATCTTGCCCAATTATCCTACAATATTTCAACGGCTTTATGGAGTGCATGGATAAATTGCTCTACATCTTGTTCGTTGTTGTATATTCCAAATGAAATACGTACCGTACCTTGTAAGCCAAATGCTTCCATGAGCGGGTGTGCACAGTGATGGCCCGCTCGTACCGCAATCCCTTGTTGATCCAATAAGGTAGCAACATCTTGATGATGCACGCCCTGTAAAATAAAACTGATAATGCTGGATTGGGGTTGGTAGCCAATCACCTTGACATCCTCTATTTCACAGAGCGCCGCATAGGTTTTGCTCTGTAACTCATGCAGATGTTGTAACACTGCAGGCTTAGGAAAAGCTTGATACCACTCAATCGCACAGGCGAGCGCTAATGCGCCAGCCACATTGGGCGTTCCCGCTTCAAATTTTCCCGGTAGGTCGGCATAAGTCGTGCCGGAAAAAGAGACTTTATCCACCATCTTTCCACCGCCATGCCAAGGCGGCATCGAGTTTAATAAGTCGGTTTTGCCATACAGCACCCCAATTCCGGTTGGGGCGTACAGTTTATGGCCGGAGAACACATAGAAATCGGCATTAAGTTCAGTAACATCCACCTTCTCATGGACAATGCCTTGCGCCCCATCGACTACCACAATGGCACCAATATCATGGGCCGCTTTAATCACTGACTCGATTGGATTACGTGCTCCTGTCACATTGGTCACATGAGCCAGTGAGACGATTTTACATAGCGGCGTAAGTTTTTGATAAAAAGCGTTTAAATCAAATTCTCCTTGCTCAGTCATTGGGATTTTGACCACTTTAGCTCCCGTTTGCTGGGCAACCATTTGCCAAGGCACGATATTGGCGTGATGCTCTGTTTCACAAAGCAGTATTTCGTCTCCCGGAAGTAACGTATTACGAGCATAGCTTTGGGCTATCAGATTGAGCGCTTCAGTCGCGCCTCGTGTCCAAATGATATTGCAGCTCTGCTCTGCGCCGATAAACTCTGCGACACAGTGTCGTGCGGCTTCGAACTGTGAAGTGGCTTGAGCCGTTAAGGCGTGGCTTCCCCGATGAACATTGGCATTATGTGTTGCATAATAATGGCTCAAGGTATCAATCACGCATTGTGGTTTTTGAGTGGTGGCCGCGCTGTCTAAATAAACCAGCGGTGCTTGATTGATCTGCTGTGTTAATGCGGGAAATTGCCCACGGATGGCGGTGATATCTAACATAGGAAATTATTCTTCGCCTAATTTTTCGTAGTGCAGTTGAGGAAGGGGAACTAAAGGAAGTGCAACTTGTTTTGCCATCGCTTTTCCTGATAGTTGAGCAATAATTTCTATGGCAAATTCGAGTGCGCTACCCGGCCCTTGGCTCGTCAGTAAGTTATGGTTAACATCAAAGGTCACTCGCCGGTTACGCCAGCGATCTTGAGAAATCTGATTTTGAAAACTGGGGTAAGCGGTCATGATCGCCTTAGGGTATAACTGATGATGCTCTAAAACCACGGCAGGTGAGGCACAAATGGCGGCCACCAGACGACCATCGTATTTTTGCTGTCTAAGAATTTCGACTAACAAGGTACTATCGCGTAATACTTCCGCTCCCTTGAGCCCACCTGGGAGAACAACAGCGGAAAATTCTTCATCGGCCACATCAACCAGTTGGCACTCGGCTGTCAGTATAATCCCCCGAGATCCAAGCACGTTTAATTGACCTGAAAAATCGGCGCTGGCGATAATCACTTCATAATCGGCACGACGTAAAATATCAATGATGGTGACCGCTTCTAGTTCTTCTGTTCCAGGAGCAATCGGGACCAATATGCGTTTTTTCATGACGGTATCCAACTTGTTTCTATTGAGCGAATGTGCTGATACAACTTCAGATGCGTTGGCATCATCAGCCCATGCTGCTGAGCTTTTTGCACCACATAGCCAGTGATAAAGTCTATCTCGGTTTGACGACGATAAACAACATCTTGCTGCATGGAGGAGTAATTTTTTGCCGTTGCTGTGATGACTTGATCAATCGTGTGGGTTAATTCCATTTTATGGCAGGGTATCTGTTCGGCTTGCATGACAGGGATGAGTTCATCAATAAGTTGTTCAATGATTGAGCGATAATGAGGTTGTGCAAGCTCTCCATTGCGGCATTGATGAATCGCGGTGAGTGGGTTGATCACACAATTGATCGCCAGTTTGTGCCACAGCGCGTGAGTAATGGTGTGATTCCAAGTGACAGTGGGTAGTGCGTTATCCAACACTTGTGCTAAAAAAGAACAGGGTTCGCCGAGCGGATTATAGGCTCCAAGTTGTGTTATGCCTTGTCCGGTATGCATTACATGGTGAGGTGTTTTTTTCTGAGCGCCGTGTGTTGTGGTGGCGAGAATAACAGGATGTGGGCTGATGTATTTGTCCAAGGCATCCAGCGCTCCCATGCCATTATGCATGAAAATGAGCATGGTCTCTGGCGCTAAGTGAGGAAGTAACGGCGTCAAGGCTTGAGCAACTTGCCATGCTTTAACGGTGATCAATACCGCATCAGCATCAGACAGGGTGGCAGGTTGGTTATAAGCATAAGAGATCGCTGGGTCATCATCTTGAGCGATTAACCACTGTTGACAAGGTTGCGTTCCCCATAGCGCGACACGATGGCCAGAACGTTGTAATTGGTAAGCCCATAAACTGCCAATGGCTCCAGGGCCGAGGATTATTATATTCATCATCTCTTCATAAACGTATGTTCTATTCATAGCGAATGAAAATGCTATTTTACCTTCATTATCTATTTCATATCACAGAAGTTAATTGAATTTTCCTTTAAATTACATCAACTATGTGACTTTAAGCTAAATAAGGAAATAAAGTTATGCGATGTAACCGTCTTCTACTTGCCAGTAGTATTGCGCTAGCACTACTGGGATGCAGCCAAAGTGATATCCAGCCCTCTAAAGACAGCGTTTTTGATCTCACTATTGCCCATATTAACGACACACATTCTAGTTTTGATCCTGTCCGTTCTAGTTTTTACATTAATAACCAGCGCGTGTATAACGAATTTGGCGGGCATCCTCGTATTCTAACCAAAGCGAATGAGTATCGAGCAGAAGCGGAAAAACAAAACAACAGCATGTTATTTCTGCATGGTGGCGATGCTTGGCAAGGAAGCGCTTACTTCAAAATCAATGAAGGTGCAATGAATGCAGACATTCTCAGTCGTATGGGGATCGATGCGATGGCATTAGGCAATCATGAATTTGATTTAAACAACAAAAAACTCAATGAGTTTTTAAATCAGATCAATTTCCCCGTACTGGCCGCTAACATTGATGCGAGTATGGATAACGATCTCAAAGATCAAACCAATTTAAAACCTTATGTTATTTATACTTTTGATGGATTTAACAAGCAACGCATCGATGACGTAAAGCAGCTACCTAAAGACAAACCTCTTGTGGCGGTATTTGGTATCGCGTTGGATGACATGCCGAATATTGCCCCGAATACCGGTGATCTGCAATTTTTTGATATGGTCACTTCAGCTCAAGCTACGGTCAATGAGCTGCAATCGTTAGGGGTGAATAATATTATTGCGGTCACCCATGTCGGGAATGCCGTTGATCTAGATATTGCTAGTAAAGTGGATGGCATTGATCTGATTGTTGGTGGGCACTCACACACTTTGTTGGGGGATTTTACTAATTTAGGATTAAGTAATAATGGCATTTATGCCCAGTTAGTGACCAATCCTAACGGTGCCAGCAAAACCTGTGTCGTACAAGCCGGAGAATTCGCTCAAGCGATTGGGAAAACGAAGGTAAGTTTTGATGCTCAAGGTGAATTAGTTTCGTGTGCAGGACATAATACCTTACTCAGTAATGATGAATTTTATCATCAAGCGAATCGTCAAACCGAAAGCGCGTTCAGTGACAGCGAAAAAAGCAAAGCCATTCGTTTTATCGAGCGTCAACGTAACATTGCCATTGCCGCCGAACAGGCGCAGTTGAGAAAGCATATTGATTCGCACTATAAACCGGCCGTCGAGCAAGCTTATGGTGAGGTGATTGCCAATGTGCCACAGGAAATTCGTCATGCTCGTCGACCTGGCGATAATAATTCAGATCAACACGGTTCTCGGGTCGCTCCGATTGTTGCCTTAGGGCAATATTACTGGGCTGCCAGTGATGAAGTGACTCAAGTCACTGGAATGAAAGTCGATTTTGCTTTAACGGGAGCGGGTGGAATTCGCACCAATATTAGTGAAGGTGAATATCGAGAAGGGGATGTGACGCTTGAAATGCTGCCTTTCGCTAACTTTATGTCGGTTGTGCCAGTGAAAGGCTCGGTGATTAAGGCGTTGATCAGCAAAACGGTCACTGACACATTACCACCAAGTGCGCATGCCGGAAAATTCCCTTACGGCGGAAACTTGCGTTATGTATTTGATGAAACGGTTGCACATCAAAAAGGTCAATTATCGCAGATCGAAGTCAATACCGGTTCGCTAGAGCAGCCAGTCTGGACCCCATTGCAGGACGACCAAACCTATAATGTGGCGATGAATAGCTATAATGCCACGGGGAATGATGGTTGGACACCACTGTTTGACGCGCAAAAAACAGAAACCGGTCGAGTGGATTTAGCCTACGTGAATGGAAAATTAGCCGCCTTCCCAGTTAGCCATATCGAAGAAGTTGACGGACGCTATCAAGTTCGTTACCAATCTCAACCGCTTAACTGTAAGGCAGAGCATGTGTTGTGTAATACCGATGCGCGTGCCGTCGTGAAATATATTGCTGAACAGCAGCCTATTTTACAAGCTTTAGATTATCCGGTCGTGACACTCAATCGAATAAAATAATCACGTTATTTACTCATTAAATAAAAAGTGACTGATTAAATAAAAAGCGCCTTTTCTGTATCAGAGAGGCGTTTTTTTATAACGGATAAAAAATAACCTGCCATTTATTGAATCATTTTTCTTGATGCTGTTATCAATCAATAGTTGAGTATTGGTCATTATTTTGTTCATGAAATAAACGATATACGACAAAATGAACTGTCTACTTTTTATTGCTATTTAAAAATTTAATATGAGTGTTATTGCGCTTATTTCTGTGCGTAAATATCAATAAAATCAAAAGGAAACGCTTGCTTTTTACTGCTAATTTTTAATTGATGAGAGCTTTATCACGATATTAAGAAAACCTTATCAATTTTGAACTTTATTTTCTTTGCTTAACACATTGTATTTAAAGGGTTTTGTTGTTTTTTTCTTCGGGGTTGTGTTTTTTTTGCGTTTTTTTTATGAATTTTGATCACAAAAAATAAATATTAATAAGGTTAAAATTGCATTTCATTGTGATGAGACACTCATTTTGTAAGAACCTCTCTTTATAGCAAGGAAAATGGCATGCGAGTAATAAACTCCCGAAAATCAGTGCTACCTTTGGCACTGTCCGCTGTATTTTTAGCTTTACCTATGATGAGCCAAGCAGCTCGAGTTTATAACGCCGAAAATGGCGATTATATGGATGTATTTGGTGAAGTTGGTGTTGGTGGCTATTTCGGTAATAAAACCCAATATAAACAATACCACTCAGATGATTCTTTTATTGATGACACATTCGCTACATTCGGCTCGAAAGGCCGTGTGAGCATTTTTGATTACCGCATCGAATTAGATTACGGACGTGAAAATTGGCGCGGTGGCACAGGTGATATGGTATTACAGATCGATAAAGCTTGGCTGGGTTATCGATATAGCCCTTACCACTATGTCGAATTTGGTTTAACGGATACTGCATTTGATGATTATGATGCTTACGGTGATTTAACATTTGATACCGGTGCGGAGACGGGAGAAGCCGGCGACCAAGCTAAAACCATAAAATATGAAGGTAACTATCAGAAGTTTGCCGTAGGGGTTTCTTACAGCTATAAAGGTGAATCTTCATCAGGCCAAGCTCAAGGCAATATTACCAATGGCTATGTGGGTTACTTTGGTGATGAATTTTCAATGGTGCTTGGTGCAGAGCGTCGTAATGGCTCTTCTGGTGAGTCGAAATACGGTTTATACAAATTGTATGGGCTCGGGTTGCGTTATGCAGCGACAGAGAAGTTATTACTTGGCCTAAACGGCTTTATTGAATATGAAGAAATCGGTGAATGTACGACCACTTCCGATGATTGGGTCGATCCGGCGATTCAAGTCTGTAATCGCTATCAAGAATTTAAGAACCAAGGCGGTTTAGCTTCTTTCCAATATAGCTTGAATGAGCGTTGGGATGTGGTTGGTTCAGTTAACTATGAAGCCTATAAAGATTGGGATAGAGGAAGCCAGCAGTGGGGCCACGATGTCGAGCTATGGGAAGCGATGGGACGCAGTCGTAGCTTCCAAACTATTGGGGTACGTTATAAACCGAGTCGCGCTTCTGTGATTGAAGTGGAAGGCAATATCGGTGAAGCCTACCAAGATGTTTATGCCAAAGCGAAAGTCTTTTTCTAACCGGCTCTGTGAAGAATCAAGGATATACTTATGAAACATAAAATGTCTCTCCTGGCATTAGCGGTTGGTAGCTCATTGGCCGCCCCCGCGTTTGCCGATATTAATGATATTGTTATTGCACGTTATCTTGAAGGATCGGGCTTTAATAAAGCGATTGAAATTACCAATGTGGGTAGTGATGCGCATACCTTTGAAAATACCGCCTTATATATGGATGGCAATGGTGGTACCTACTTTCAAGAAATTAACCGCCTCAATGGTGTTACATTGGCTGCCGGAGCCTCAATTGTTATCCACCATAAAGATCTGAATGCGGATATTGCATCGACTATTCCTGCTGGTGCCAAACTTAAAGTGGCTGATGTTAGCTTTAATGGTGATGATGCCTTATTTATTGCTTATCCGATTACTCCATCTTGTGGTGATGAATCTGATTGCAGAATTGATGATGAGGCAAAGAAAGCTGAATATCGCAGCAAAACGCATGATATTGTCGGCATCTCTGGTGAAAAATGGGGCGTTGATCAGACCTTCGTACGTAATACCGGTAATGAGTCTAAACCAAGTGCGGTCTTTAAAGCGGATGAGTGGAATTTATCGGCCAAAGATTCACCAGAAGGTTTAGGCTCTGGATTATCCGGCGCAATTATTCCTCCAGAACCGGAAGTCGGTGTTTGTGAAGGACAGACTCTGACACCAACGTATGCGATTCAGGGTGATGGCTGGCATTCACCTATGGTCGATGTCGAGAATAAAAAATACATCAGTGATGACGAGTATTTTGTTCAAGGTGTGGTGGTGGCAGCAACCACTGGCTTGACCAAAGGTTATTACATCCAAGATAAAGATGGTGATGGCAACGCTAAAACCTCTGATGGGCTACTGGTGACCTTTTCAGGGGCAAAAGACGAGCATGTAGGGCAAACCTTATGTTTCCAAGGTCGAGTTGAAGAGTCTTATGGCCGTACTCAGCTGAAAACCACCGTCAATAAATTCCAAGTGATGGACGCAACGGTCAATCAAATCGCTCCAACCCCTATTACTGTGATTCCTGAATTGGACACTGAAGATGGAAAATTGTCCTTCCGTGCAACACTAGAGCGTTATGAAGGGATGTTAGTTACTTTGCCGGAAGATATGAATTCTGAGCTAGAGGGTAAACAAGATATGCGGGTCAGCCGCACCTTTAGTTTTGATTATGCTCCGCGAAGAAGCAACATGGTGATTGCCTATGAACGGCCCAATATGCATCCGAACCAGTTAGCCGCCGCTGGCTCTGAAGCATCAAAAGCCGCAATACGTGAAAACCAAGACCGCCGAGTATTTGTTGAAAGTGATGCGAAGGCAAAAGACGGACAAATTCCTTACTTCCCAGCTTGGAATACCAATCCAAACGCCAACGCAATTCGAGTCAATGACAGTGTTGTGGATATGCGCGGTGTCTTAGATTATAGCTATAATGAATACCGATTGATTTTGCCAGAAAGCAGTGATTTTACTGTCACAAAAGCAAACTTTAAATCAAATAATAGTGCGCGACAAAACAAACCGAGTTTACAAACCAATGTGGCTGCCGATGAGTTTGTATTACGCGTGGGCTCGAAAAACGTATTGAACTTTTTCAACTCGCCATTTAAAGGGGACTATAACTCTCATGGATTAAATCGTGGCGCAGAGAGTCAAGTGGAATTTGAGCTGCAAAAAGCCAAATTAGTTGAAGCGCTATATGGCATGAATGCTGATGTTATTGGTTTAATGGAAATAGAGAATAATGGTTTTGGACACTATGGTGCGGTTAAAGAGTTGGTTGATGCTCTGAACGATAAGTATACCGAAGATCGTTATTCCAAAAGACATTATGACAACTACGTAGGCAATCGCTATACCTTTGTTGCTTTTGATACCAATGGTGATCGAATGATCACGGCAGAAGATACCGTAGGTTCTGATGCGATTACTACCGGTTTGATTTATCGTCCGAGTAAGGTGACCTTGGAAGAGGTGGATATTATTCCTATGCCGCGTCAAGAAGCCCCCGCATTGACAGACGATAATGGTAATGTGATCACCAATGGTAAAGGCGAATTGATCGGCAGTGGTCGAGCTTACCAACGTGATTCGTTAACGGGAACCTTCTTAGTACACAATACCGGTAAAAAACTAACGGTTTCAGTCAACCATTTAAAATCAAAAGGTTCGGCGTGTTGGGAAGACTTCCAAGTTAAGGATTATAAGAACAATCCTATTGATGTCGATAAGCAAGGCAACTGTGAAAACTTCCGTATTGCGGGAGCGGTTCAGTTGGGCGAGCAACTAGAAAAACGTTATCCAGATAATGATCGCATCATTATGGGTGACCTCAACTCCTATGCTCATGAAGACCCAATGCTCGTGCTTATGAGTAATCCAGACAATAAAACTTTGAAAGCGGCTCGTGATACTTGGATTGGTAACCAGCCTCAATTTGGTTCTGATGGTGCGGTGATTAAGCGCAGTTTCGGTTACTCTCACGCTGTACATATGATGGATGAAAAATATGGTCGTCAACCCAGTTGGAGTTATTCATACAATGACGAAATTGGCTCATTAGACCATATGTTGGTTAGCCCTGGTTTGAAATCACGCGTGGTGGATGCAATTGACTGGAACATTAACAGTTCAGAAACTCCGCTGTTTGATTACCAAAAACGAAATGCTGGTAACAATCCTGGTGTTTTCCACGGTACTGATAAAGATTACAGTGCGCCCAAAGTCACCGCTTTCCGTTCATCGGATCATGATCCTGTGATTATGGCGTTATCGTATAAATATGCTGAACCAGGTTCACAGCCAGTGCGCTTTACCATTGATAGTAGCCGCGTCGATATTCCATTTGTTGTCAATGCCGATGCTAAAAAAGACGATAAAGCTTATTTAGTCATCACGAGCGGTTTGAAATCAAATGATAAACCTCAGATCCCTGTGGTTGGCTTGAAAAAAGATGGCCTTCAAACGGTAAGTTTTAACGTGGCGAATTTACCACGTGGTGAATACACCGTTCGCATGTATCTAATGCGTCAAGATGTTGAAGATGATCAAGCCGTTACGAAAGCCAATGACGCTGAAGTAACTTGGTCTGAAGTGGCTGGTTCTAGTAAAGAAATGACAATTGAAGTTGCTAAAACCGATGGTATCAGTACGGGTAAAGTTGCTGTGCCAAGCTATGATGGCTCAGGTTCAGGTGGCTCACTGGGTGGCTTTGGCCTCTTGTCTTTACTGACATTTGGCTGGTTACGTCGCTCTCGCCGTACACACTAACTGAGTAATCTTGTTATTTATAAGCCGCTCTTGGATAGAGCGGCTTTTTCTATTTATGCGGCATAGAGGCTGAGGAGCTTTGGTTTTGTCTTTTTCCGCTATATGATGAGTCCATGGTTCGCACAATTGTAAGCATTCATGTCTCAGCTTGTTGATAAAAAACCTTTTTAAGTATTTTTACGATTGTTTTTTTGCCGATGTTTTTGGCGGCGGTGGATCAAACATTATTAGCAACGGCAACCCCTGCAATCGTCAGTGATCTGGGAGATATGCAGCTTTCTTCATGGATTGCAGTGGGCTATATGTTGGCGGGGGCGGCCTCGGTTCCTATTTACGGCTGGCTGGGCGATCAATACGGTCGTAAGAAAATGCTGACGATTGCGTTAATCATTTTTGGTGGGGGCTCGGTGGTGAGTGCGCTGGCTGGTCACATGCAATGGCTGGTAGCAGGGCGAATTATTCAAGGGTTGGGCAGTGGGGGGTTAATGAGCCTATCACAAGCCTTAATTGGGGAGTTAGTGGCTCCGCGCCAACGCGCACGCTTCCAAGGTTATTTTTCTTCCTTATTTGCTTTAGCCAGTATTGGTGGGCCGGTGATGGGAGGCGTGATCGTCACTTATTTAACCTGGCATTGGTTATTTTGGATTAACCTACCTTTGATTGGCGTTGCGATTTATCGTTTATCGAAATTGACTTCAACCGTGAATAAGGCGCAGAAAACCGAAATTGATTTTTTCGGACTAATCCTATTTCCGAGTTTAATGACGGTGATTATTTATTGGTTGTCTGCGGGAGGGCACTATTTTGCGTGGGGCTCTTTACTTAGCCTGACCTTACTCGGGGTGTTTCTCGGGTTACTACTGGTGTTCATCTGGCAACAACACTCGGTGAAACATTCGTTTTTACCTTTAGCACTTTTAGTGCGCAAAGAAATTTATATTCCTCTTATTTCGACTTTTTTATTTGCGGCTTGTTTGTTTGCTTTGGTGTTTTTCCTACCTATTTTTTTACAAGTTGGGCTAGGGGTGAATGCCGCGAGAGCGGGGCTACTGTTAATGCCACTTTCTGCAGGAATAATCAGTGGTTCTTATATCACAGGCAAAACCATTGCCTACACGGGAGTACCGAAGTGGTTACCTGTGGTGGGGATGTCGATCACTGGTTTGGGCTTTTTTCTGCTCGCCATGATAGATCCTACACCTTATTGGGTCAGTGGACTGGCATGTTGTTGTGGGCTGGGGCTAGGTTCGGTGATGCCTTCAACGCAAGTGCTGATTCAAACCCTCGCTGGCAGAGAGAGTTTAGGACGAATCACTTCAATGGCAGCCCTGTCACGTTCACTGGGGGCATCAGTAGGAACGGCGGTATTTGGCAGTTTGATTTACTCACAAATCCCCGGTTTTAATGCACAAAGTTCGTTGCAAACATTATTAGATACCCCACAATCGGTGATTATTCACGCTTTTCAAACGGGGTATTTATTGGCGGCAGGTTTG
Source organism: Vibrio sp. V30_P3S12P165 (assembly GCF_009904905.1). Lineage (NCBI taxonomy): Bacteria > Pseudomonadati > Pseudomonadota > Gammaproteobacteria > Vibrionales > Vibrionaceae > Vibrio > Vibrio sp. V30_P3S12P165. Next base: position 56,003 of record NZ_WXWH01000036.1, read on the forward strand.
GCATTTTTATGTGTGCTGAATGCGCTGCGTGCACCGCACATTCAATTGGATGATTATAGTTAGCTGGATAAAATAAACCCCAGAACCTTATGTCTGGGGCTTTTATTAAGCAAGGCCTTGAATCACGACGAATTTTTCTAATAGCTGTTCTTCGGTTTCAATATGCTCGGGGTCAGTGATAATGCAATTGGTGATAGGACAAACCGATTGACACGTTGGCTTGTCGTAATGCCCTTTGCATTCAGTACATAAATCGGGGTTGATCTGATAAAGATCATCCCCCATCGAAATCGCATGGTTTGGGCATTCCGGTTCACACATGTCACAGTTAGTGCATTTGGCTGTGATCAAAAGCGCCATAATTATTTACCTGTTGGATTACGCGTATCTTGACCGACGTTTAAGTTGCGCATCAGTAGAGCATAGTCAAGGTTCAAATCGTCTGGTACCGGAATAAACACAAAGTGACCGTTACCTTTTGCATCATCAATAGATTCGGCTTTACGGTTTTCCATACTTTCAAGGGTAAAGACGACATTGCCTTTCGGTGTCATCAATTCTAGGCTATCACCGACGCAGAATTTGTTCTTCACTTCAACTTCAGCCAGGTGGCCACGACGTTTTCCGGTAAACTCACCGACAAACTGTTGGCTGTCAGAGACCGAGTAACCATAGTCGTAATTTTGATAAGCATCATGGGTATGGCGGCGCAAGAAACCTTCGGTATAACCGCGATGCGCTAAGCTCTCAAGGGTTCCCATTAAACTTTCATCAAATGGTTTGCCGGCTACCGCATCATCAATCGCTTTGCGATACACTTGCGCCGTCCGAGCGCAGTAGTAGAACGACTTGGTACGGCCTTCAATTTTTAAAGAATGCACGCCCATTTGAGTTAAGCGCTCAACGTGTTGTACTGCGCGTAAGTCTTTCGAGTTCATGATGTAAGTGCCATGTTCATCTTCATAGGCGGCCATTTTTTCATCTGGACGATGGCTTTCTGAAAGCAAAACCACTTCATCACTTGGCTTACCTAACCCAATGGTATTGTCTGGGCGTTCGCTCTGCACTTCAATCGGTTGAGCCGCGTTGGGATCGAATTGTTCAACAATTTGTCCAGTCTCATCTTCTTTGCCTTGCTCAACTTTGTATTCCCAACGGCAAGCATTGGTGCAAGTGCCTTGGTTTGGATCGCGTTTATTGATGTAACCCGAAAGAAGGCAGCGACCAGAATAGGCCATGCACAGTGCGCCATGAACAAAAATTTCGATCTCCATCTCTGGGCATTTTTCACGAATCTCTTCAATTTCTTCTAAAGAGAGTTCACGCGATAAAATCACCCGTTCAACCCCTTGAGTTGACCAAAATTTCACGGTTGCCCAGTTGACGGCATTGGCTTGTACCGAGAGGTGAATCGCCATTTCTGGGAAGGCTTCTCTAACCATCATAATCAGGCCGGGATCAGACATAATTAATGCATCTGGGCCCATATCAATGACCGGCTTTAAGTCACGAATAAAGGTTTTTAATTTGGAGTTATGGGGCTGAATATTACATACCACATAGAACTTCTTACCTTGAGCATGCGCTTCGTTAATGCCGATTTGTAGGTTTTCGTGGTTAAATTCGTTATTACGCACCCGTAAGCTATAGCGAGGCTGGCCAGCATAGACGGCATCAGCACCATAGGCAAAGGCATAACGCATATTTTTAAGGCTACCCGCTGGTGACAGTAGCTCTGGAACGAAGGGGGTTTTTATACTCATCATTTGTTTCTCAATCTGATCTCAAGTCAGGCCAATACCACCTGATGGTATTGGAAAAGGCGCAAATTTTACGCTAAAAAGCATAGCCTGACTATAGTTCGCGAGAGAAAGCGAGCGAATAAAGAAAAATCATCACAAAGGAGAGGCTCTTGGTTGCAAGAGCCTGAATTGACATTAAGCGTCAGCGTGAGGAAGCCCGCCGAGTACGTCAAATAAATTAGGAAGAAATACCGAAAATTCACCACACATTAATGAGAAATCGGCATCAAAGCGAGCGGCTTGATCGTCTCTGGGGATATCTTCATTTTGATCTTTCAGCTCATCACTGAAGGCTAAGCGTTTCAAGCTACAGTCGTCTGCTAGAATAAAGCTAATTCTATCTTGCCAGTTGAGCGCAAGTTTAGTGACTACTTTGTTGGCCTGAATATGGCTGAGGATCTCATCACTCGATAGCTCTTGTTTCTTACAACGAATGGTCGCACCATCATCAAGAATGGATTTTAGCTCAGCTTCATCAAGTAAGTTAAAGCCCTGTGGCAAGTTGCCTTCTTTAACCCATTGAGTCATGGTGGTTTCCACCGCAACTTCAGGGATCGCAGGCACCACCGGTAAACTGCCCATGGTTTTACGCAGTAGTGCTAGCACGTCTTCGGCTTTTTTATAACTACTCGCATCAACGAGAACCAGGCCCGCTTTAGGCATAATTAAAACGTACGTATAGTGGCTACGGCTAAACGCTCGCGGCAGCAGATCGATGACGATCTCTTCTTTTAAGTTGTCTTTTTCTTTTTTCTTCAGTGGGCGGCCTTCTTCGACCTCCAGACTTTCAACTTTGGCACTTAACGACTCTTTGATCACCGATGCGGGTAACATTTTTTCTTCTTTTTTCGCACAGATCAAAATGCGATCTTCACTAACATGGGTCATCATGTCGCCATGTTTACCCAGTGCATGGACCCAGCCAAATTTTTGTTTATCTTGGCTGGAGCAGGGGGTAAAACGAAACTCGGCCAGTTGCTGTTCCAGTTGATCGGCATTGAACTGGATATCACGATTCACACGATAAACCATACAGTTTTTAAACCACATATTACCCTTCTTTCTCTTGTTGAAAATTTTGTCATCATAGGGGATTTTCAACTTAAAGTCTTACCGAATTGTGAAAAAACCACAGAGGATTGGTTTTGTGTCACATGGAACTGAATTGGTGACGTTTATATTAAAATTTGTTTGCAATGGTCACAAAAGTGTCATAAATATTTCCCATAATGCATAATGTTGATTAATAACAAAGGTTATTTAATTATGTCGAGAAGGATTCTGGTGGTTGAAGACGAAGCGCCGATTCGTGAAATGCTGTGCTTTGTTCTTGAACAAAAAGGCTATCAGGCGGTGGAAGCAGAAGATTACGATACCGCGGTCAGTAAATTAGCCGAACCGTTTCCAGACCTTGTGCTGCTTGATTGGATGTTACCGGGGGGCAGTGGTATAAACTTTATTAAACACATGAAGCGAGAAGAGCTTACCCGAAATATTCCGGTTGTGATGTTAACGGCGCGTGGTGAAGAAGAAGATAAAGTTCGTGGTTTGGAAGTGGGCGCAGATGATTACATCACCAAACCTTTTTCACCTAAAGAGCTTGTGGCTCGGTTAAAAGCGGTCATTCGCCGAGTTACGCCAACGGCGTTGGAAGAGGTGATTGATGTGCAAGGGCTGAAGTTAGATCCGGTTTCGCATCGGGTGACCGCCAATGATCAGCCGTTGGAGATGGGGCCAACAGAATTTAAGATGCTACACTTTTTTATGACCCACCAAGAGCGGGTGTATAGCCGTGAGCAATTGCTGAATAACATCTGGGGCACTAATGTCTATGTGGAAGATAGAACGGTCGATGTGCATATTCGGCGTTTACGTAAAGCGTTGGAAGAGGCGGGGCACGATAAACTGATTCAAACGGTACGTGGCGCAGGTTATCGTTTTTCAATAAAAGCTTAATAAGATCAACGATGGAGTATTATGGTTGAGCGTTTGACTTGGAAGAAGCTGGCTTGGGAGCTGGCTTTTTTTTATCTGCCTTGGGTGGTGGTCGGGTGGTTTTTTGGCCATATGCCTTGGTTGCTGCTGGCGGCAACAGTGTTGCAACTGGTTTGGCATTTGCACAACCAAGTGCGTTTTTCTGCTTGGTTATGGGATGAGAAGCGCTTAACCCCTCCCTCGGGGTCTGGTAACTGGGAATCGCTGTTTAATGGCATTTACCGTTTGCAGCAACGTCAGCGCAAAAAACGCAAAGAACTCACCAATTTAATTCGTCGTTTTCGCAATGGGGCTGAATCATTACCTGATGCCGTGGTGGTTTTTCGTTCGGAAGGCAATATTGTGTGGTGTAACCGCTTAGCGCAGTATCTGCTTGGCTTTCGTTGGCCAGATGATGCAGGGCAGCCAATCACCAACTTGATTCGTACGCCCGATTTCATTAAATATTTAACAAAAGATGACTTTTCTGAACCGCTGACTATGCGTTCTCCCCTTAATGTCGAGCGATCACTTGAATTGCGTATTGTCCCTTATACCGAAGGAGAACATTTGATGGTGGTGCGTGATGTGACTCAGTTAAAGCAATTAGAGGGCATGCGGCGCAACTTTTTTGCTAACGTTTCTCATGAATTACGCACGCCGATGACGGTTTTGCAAGGGTATTTGGAGATGACCGAAGATCCCGATTTACTGGTTGGGCCGATGTGGACTAAAGCGCATGGTGTGATGACTGAACAGTTGAATCGAATGTCGAGTTTGGTGAATCAATTGCTGACTTTATCGAAAATAGAAGCTTCGCCCATTCATGAATTAGATCAAGTGGTCGATGTGCCTACGATGCTCGAAGTGCTGGAAAAAGAAGCGGTAAGTTTAAGTGGAGAGCATGCTCACAAGATTCATTTTGTGGTCGACAAGCAATTAAAAGTATTGGCAGATGACGATCAGCTACGCAGTGCGATATCTAACTTAGTGTATAACGCGGTGAAATATACCCCACCGGGTGCTGAAATCAATGTGCGCTGGTTTGAAAGTTCACAGGGGGCTTGTCTTGAAGTGCAAGACACGGGTGAAGGTATTGAGCCACAACATTTGCACCGCTTAACTGAGCGTTTTTATCGGGTCGATAAAGCACGTTCTCGTGATACCGGAGGCAGTGGCTTAGGGTTGGCAATTGTGAAGCATGCATTATCTCACCATGATTCGCATTTAGATATTCACAGTGAAGTGGGGGTCGGAAGCCGTTTTTCTTTTGTTTTACCGAAGCGCTTGGTGGTGCGATGAGATTGGGTCGATTACTGATATTGGTTTTTTTGAGCCTGCAAACTAGTCTGGGGTATGGTCAGGAGCTGACTAGCTATCAGAAAACAAGCGGGGTTGCTGGGAGTTTACTGTCGGTCGGATCTGATACTTTAGCGGGGGTGATGACCTTATGGGTAGAAGAGTTTAATCGGTTATATCCGAATGTTAATGCGCAAGTACAAGCCTCCGGATCCTCTACCGCGCCCCCTGCATTAACCGAAGGAACGGCACAATTTGGCCCCATGAGCCGCCCAATGCGAAATCGAGAAATTGAGGCGTTTGAGCGAGCCTACGGATACCAACCGACCGAGTTACGAGTGGCCATTGACGCGGTGGGTCTATTTGTTCATCGTGATAATCCAATCGAAGGGCTTAACTTTGCTCAGCTTGACCGTATTTTTTCCAGTACCTTACGCTGTGGTGCGAGTCAATCGGTAGAAAATTGGTCACAGTTAGGGCTTTCTTTTCCTTGGGCTAAGCGTCGTATGCAACTATTTGGACGTAATTCAGTGTCTGGAACCTACGGCTACTTTAAACAACAAGCTTTGTGTGGTGGGGATTTTAAAGCAAATGTGAATGAGCAACCCGGTTCGGCATCGGTTGTGCAGGCGGTGGCTTCATCGATCAATACACTTGGTTATTCAGGCGTTGGATATCGCGTTTCTGGCGTGAGGTTAATTCCTGTTGCTCGGCAGGGGCGTGACTATGTTGATCCGACGCTCGATAATATTTTATCCGGTCGTTATCCGCTCTCACGTTACTTGTATGTGTATATTAATAAGCATCCAGCACGCCCTTTAACCCCAGTTGAACGTGAATTTATTCGTTTTATTTTTTCCAAACAAGGGCAAGCATTAGTCAGTAAAGATGGTTACTTACCGATTTCTGCTCAGTTGGCTGAACAAGAGTTGGCGAAAGTCGGTATTAAGTAGTCGGTGTGCTGTTGCTCCTTTAAAAGGTTAGAGTCCAGCCAACGTGACGCCAATATGCCTGCTCACAAATTAGATCGGCGTGCAGAAGTTTATTGTTTTCTAACCAGTGGTTTTCAGTGCTGGATAACTGCCATTCACCATCGTCAACAATTAAACGCAGATCCGGGAGTGGATCATCATTTCGCTGACCATTAACCACAATGGCTAAACGTAAAACCTGAATTAAGCCAATAATATGCTTTTTCTTAAATAAGCTAAACTCACTCATTTCTCCCAATTTGAGCGCTTTACGTTGAAAGCGGGCTAGCGTAGCGAGTACACGTTGCTGCTCACTATTAAACCCAGGCATATTGGTGTGCTGTAAGATATAAGCTGAGTGGCGGTGAAACGCTTGTAAATTGATGCTTAACCCGACTTCATGCAACAAGGCTGCCCATTCCAAAAGAGAAAATAGCTCACTGTTATGTTTTAAGCCTAAACTCTCGCTCACTTGAGCGAGAAACTCTTTGGCATAGCCTTTGACTTTAGCGGCATGCTCTAAGTCGACTAGGTGTTTGCTGGCAAGGTGTTCGGTGGTACGAAGCCGGATATCGGTGTATTTAAAGCGCTCTTCCATTTCATACAGTAGGCCTTCGCGCAATGCGCCATCGGAAAAATTCATTGCTTTCATGTTCAAGGCGCTAAAAATGGCGGTTAAGATAGCAACCCCTGCGGCAAATACCGGTTTTCTATCCTCGGTGAGGCCTTCCAATTGAATTTCATCAATATGGTGCCACTCACATAGTTTATCGGTCAGTTTATTTAATCGTTGCTGGGTGATGATGCCATCTTCGGCACCTAACCCGGCCAACACTTCATTGATGGCTTTGATGGTTCCCGATGAGCCAAACGCGACTTGCCAGCCTTTTTTGCGGTATTTACTGGCGATAGATTCGAGTTTTTGCTCTGCGGCTAGAATCGCTTGAGCAAATTTTTTCTTGGAAAGCTTACCATTGGTAAAAAAACGCTCGGTATAGCTGACACACCCCATTTGTTTACTATTGACTAACTCTGCTTCAAAGCCCTTTCCTATCACCAGCTCTGTGCTTCCTCCACCAATATCGATGACTAACATTGAGTCAGCTTGGGGTTGAGTATGGGCGACACCGAGATAAATCAGGCGAGCTTCTTCACTACCAGGGATGATTTCGATCGGGAATGGGATCACATCACGGGCACGCTGTAAAAAAAGGTGTGCGTTATTGGCTTGGCGAAGCGTATGGGTTGCAGCAATGCGTACATTATCAGAAGTAAAGCCTTGCAGGCGTTCAGCAAACATGGCTAAACACTCAAGCCCTCGCTCCATGGCAGCATGATCTAAGTTTTTTTGTTCATCGAGGCCAGCGGCTAAACGAACACGTTGTTTATGGCGACTGATCAGTTGCAAATCTTGCTCGACGACTTTTGCGACCACCATATGAAAACTATTTGAGCCTAGATCAATCGCAGCGATTTCACGGCTTGTTGGTGGTTCTAAGACGTTATCTAGTGGTGCTGTATTCATGCTGCTCTAGGTGTCCTTTGCTTTTGCGCGTCTCTCTTTCTATCTGTTTAAGATAGTCATAAATTGCTAATTGTGAGCGAATTTTCTTACGATTGCCCCGTTTGACATAGCGATTGCTCATTTCTTTGTCGATAACGCGAGCTTTTACCGTATCGGTAAACTGGATATTGAGGATATCGATAATTCGCTGTTTTAAGCGAGCATCTCGCACTGGAGCGGTCACCTCGATTCTATGATCGAGGTTACGCGTCATCCAGTCAGCGGATGAAATATAGACTAATGGATTCCCCTCGTTGTGAGTAATGAGCACTCGCGGGTGTTCTAAGAAGCGATCAACAATACTGATGATAGAGATGTTATCACTGACACCCGTGACACCGGGAACGAGTGAACACATTCCACGAATAATCATTTTAATGTGAACACCAGAGCTACTTGCACCATACAGTTTATTGATCAACCCCTTATCGACTAAGTTATTGACTTTAATGATAATTTCGGCTTTTTTGCCTTGTTTAGCATTGGCGATTTCGGCATCAATTAATCGATACAACTGCGTTCGGCTATTGCGTGGAGAAACTAACAAATGGTTAAATTTAACTGGGCGAAATGGATTTTCAATATAACCAAAGACGTTACGGACTTCACTGGTGAGTTCTTTATCTGCGGTAAGTAGCGAGAAGTCAGTATAAATACGTGCGGTTTTTTCATGAAAATTTCCGGTGCCAATATGGGCGTAGCGGATGAGTTCTTTCTCTTCCCGACGAGTAATCAACAGTAATTTAGCGTGAATTTTCATCCCTGGGACACCAAAGATGACGTTAACTCCTGCTTCTGTGAGTACGCGAGACCACTCAATATTGGCTTCTTCATCAAACCGAGCTTGTAGTTCGACCACCACCACGACGCGTTTTCCATTATGTACGGCATCAATTAATGAGTTCATTAATCGTGAATCTTTTGCGACGCGATAAATATTAATTTTTATGCTGATGACCTTCGGGTCAAAGGAGGCTTGCCGCACGAGTTCAGTGATGTGTTCAAAGGTATGATAAGGGTAGTGCAGTAAAATATCTTGCGCTCGAATTGCATCAAAGGCATTGAGATACCCATCGAAATCGGCACATTTTAGCGGCGGTAAAGGGCGGTTTTCTAGGTAGTCACGTCCGACATTCGGGAAGGCAATGAAGTCTTTAAAGTTATGGTAGCGACCACCGGGTAATAGACTATCATAATGGGATATTTTCAGTTTTTCACATAGGAAATTGAGCATCGCCTGTGGCATTTCTCGCTCATAGACAAAGCGCACAGGCATGGCGGTTAAGCGTTGGCTTAACCCTTCGGAAAGCTGCTCTAATAAACTGTATTCGACTTCTCGACTTAAATCGTACTCCGCATCACGAGTCATTTTCATCGCATAGCCCGCGAGGGTATCGTAGTCGAAAAAACCACGGAAAATGTCGTCTAAACAGTAGCGGATGATATTATCTAATAAAATAATCGTTTTGCGCCCTTTGCCTTTTTGCTCGGGTACCATGACAAAACGAGGCAGATGATCGGTCGGGATTTCAATAAGCGCATAGCTTGAGTGTTCACCTTTTTTAAGGTCCACAGCAATATAGGCGTATTCATCTTTTAGAAATTGTAAAACATCAATATCGTCGCGCATCAGCAAAGGCGTAATATGAGGTAGTACCTGTTTATAAAAATATTTACTGATCCACCGTTGTTGAACGCTATCGAGCTGGGTTTCATTGACTAAAAAAATTCGTCGCCGAGCCATTTCGAGAATGATGTCATTATAGAGGTTGTCAAAGTCTTGATTGAGTTTAAAGGCTTTATTTTGCATCCGTGTTAACAAATGCTTTGAGGTGTCTTTCACCCCTTGTTCTCGGTGGATTAAAATGCGCCTTTTAACATCTGAGAAACGTACCTTGTAAAATTCATCTAAGTTATTGGAGAATATGCCTAAAAACCGAATTCTTTCGACTAAAGGAACGCTTTTATCTGCGGCTTCTTGTAAGACGCGTTCATTAAACGAGAGCCAACTTAACTCTTTATCGATATACAGCTTTTCCGTGCTCATTCATCTTGTCCTTCACGACGGTTCGTTACTTTCATTTTATGCAAACTAAGCAAGTTATATGACACATTTATTGCAAAACACGTTAGTATGTAGAGTTGTTTTATTTTCAGTCGGTTATTGTGATCTGTAATATAATTGTCACGTATTTGAAATAGAATTTTGTTGTTAAACCGCAATGATATCCCAGCAACTTGGCGTTGCAGGTTGGTGACAAGTGAGCCAATTGCCATAAGCGAGATAATGAAGCAATGGAAGAACATGAACGTCGCTAACCGCTTTAGCTGCAAGTCCAAAAGGTGTCATCCATGATTGCCCCTAAACGTGTGTCACTCTGGTGTTTAGCCAGTGAAATAAAAAAGGATTGATGATATTCATGGCTTACGTCGAATTCTCATTACAAGAACGCGATCGTAAACGGTTGATTAAAGACCGTATGATTCGCTTCGCTGTAACGTGTGGCGGTGTCAGTGTATTAGGGGCGTTGATCTTAATTTTTGTCTATCTAGCCTTGGTGGCGCTACCTTTGTTTGGTGACGCAAAGCTTCAGCCGAATGTTGCTCGACAGGCGCTGGCTAATATTGAACCTCAAATCTTAGCGATTGATGATTACGGTGAGCATTTTTTTGTCGTTGGTCAACAAGGGCAAAGCCAATTTTGGTCACTGCAGCCATCAAACGAGCCGGTTTGGGCGCAAACCTTACCGTTTACTCCGCAATGGATTGTGCCGGGAAACCCTCAAGAAGGTTGGTTTTTAACCGTAGACAGTCAGTATCAACCTCAAATTGCTCGTCCTCTTTTCCATTATTCGGTCGAAAAACAAGGGCGAAGATTTACTCCTCAACTTGAGTTTCGAGCGATTCCTGAAGGGATGACTGTTGCACCCACCGAGCAGAAGATTCGTTTATTGAGTTTTGCGGTAACACAAGCGAATACCTATTTTGCAAGTTATCTCAGTGATGGCCGAGTGATGGTTCGTTCGGTGTCAGCAGGCTCAACGTTAGTTCAAGAAGCCGTATTAGCGCAGCGTTACTCACATCTTGATCAGTTAATGATGACTCCGGACGGAAAAACACTGTATCTACGCCAGGGCGCTTTATTATCGGTTATTCAACAAGAAGGGCCACATTATCGATTACGTGAACAGGTGGATCTGAGTCAAGCTCAAACGGAGCTTACCGTGTCAACGATGACCTTGTTATCCGGTGCTTATTCGTTATTGGTTACTTATGATAATGGCTTGGTGAGTCAATGGTTTGATGTATTAGAAAATGGAAAAAGGACGTTAACATCGATTCGTCATTTTGATTTAGCTCCTCATATCCAGTTGCTGCTACCGGACACCAACCGCAAAGGGTTTTATACCTTTTATCCTAACGGCACACTGCAGAGCCATTATACAACCAGTGAAAAATTGGTGTTATTTGAGCGTGTATTACCACAGGCTCCTCGCCTTGCCGCGATGTCAAATAACGAGCGTTATTTGATCATGTTTAGTTCGGGAAGTGTACAAGTTGCCAAAGTTGATAATCCTCATCCGGAAATTTCGTTTCATTCGTTATGGCGTAAAGTTTGGTATGAAAGTTATCCTGAGCCTGAGTTTATTTGGCAATCCACTTCAGCCGATAATGATTTTGAAGCCAAATTAAGCTTGGTGCCAATTGCTTTTGGCACACTAAAAGCCGCTTTTTATGCGATGCTTTTTGCGGTACCGATTGCGGTATTGGCTGCTATTTATACCGCATATTTTATGGCACCGTCTATGCGCCGTGTGGTCAAGCCGACGATTGAACTGATGGAAGCATTACCCACCGTGATCATCGGTTTTTTAGCGGGGTTATGGCTTGCACCTATTATTGAAAACCATCTGACAGCGGTCGTATTGCTGCTGATCATATTACCTTTATCGACCGTGTTGATAGGGCTGATTGGCGCTTGGATACCTAAGCGTTTGGTCGGCCGAGGGCTAGCGGCATGGCATGCTTTAATTTTGATGCCGTGCTTGTTGGCGATCATGAGTTTGACTTTAGCCTATAGCCAAGAGTTAGAGCAGCTCTTGTTTGCCGGTGATATTTTACTTTATTTGCAAGAACGTGGGATGGGGTTTGACCAGCGTAATGCGCTTGTGGTGGGGATGGCGATGGGGTTTGCGGTGATCCCGACGATTTTTACCATTGCTGAAGATGCGATTTTCTCTGTTCCTAAGCATTTATCGGATGGATCGTTAGCATTAGGAGCGACCGCTTGGCAAACCTTACTTCGGGTGGTGCTTTTAACGGCAAGCCCCGGGATTTTTTCTGCGGTCATGATGGGATTGGGCAGAGCGGTTGGTGAAACGATGATCGTGTTGATGGCTACCGGGAATACTCCTATTTTAGACTGGAATATTTTGCAAGGAATGCGCACCTTATCGGCTAATATTGCGGTTGAATTGCCGGAGTCTGAAGTTGCGAGTTCCCATTACCGAATTTTATTCTTATCCGCTTTATTGTTATTTCTGTTTACTTTTGTAGTTAACTCATTAGCTGAGTGGGTGCGTCAGCGCTTACGCACCCGCTATCGCTCTTTATGATCAGGAGGCGTGATGAAAGTGTTACAGGCATTTAAAACTGGCACGCCCTGGATATGGTTAACCGGCGGTGCGGTGAGTATTAGCCTAATTTCTGTTTTGATGCTTTTATTGTTGATTGGCTGGAAAGGGTTGAATTATTTTTGGCCTGCTCCTCTCTATCAATGGCAAACTGAACAAGGGCAACGTTTGATTGGGCAATTGTATGCGAGTGAAGCCATTTCTATTAACCATTTGCATCAACTGGGTATCGCCGCAGGTGATGAGGAGCGACCGGTACAACGGCTGAACATTAAGGTGGCTAATCGTGAACGTTATGATGCGGATTTTATTTCAATTTTAGACAGTAAGCTTTCTGCACCGATCCAGCCTTCGGGTTGGTTAGTGATGGAGCGTACACGTGATGGACAGTTTTTTGGTAAGCCGGTCGGTTTTGAGCCAGAAGATACTCAGCATCCGATTGAGGTTGTTGATTGGTTAGCTCAAGCATTTGCAGAGGCTCAACAAATCAGAGCACAAATTGATCATCTCGTTCATCAATCGATTCGTCCGCTTGGTCATCAATTGGAAGGGTTGCGTATCAAAAAGCAACAAGCACTTAAGCAACCTAAAAATGGACAAGAGGTAGCTACTCTTTCACAGCAAATTCAGCAAGTTGAACGTGACTTGTTCGATGCTGAACAGACGTTAGATCAACGGCGTCAGCAGTTGGATAGCCAAGCCTTATTGGTGGAAGAGATGGGGGGGGAAATCGTTCGTATTCCACTCAGTCATATTTTGGATTACTGGTATCCAAACGATATGAATCATGGGCAAAAACTGCGTCAGTGGGGAAAACAATTATGGCGCTTTTTATCGGATAATCCGCGAGAGTCTAATTCGGAAGGTGGGGTTTTTCCAGCCATTTTTGGAACCGTATTATTGGTGTTGCTAATGTCTATTATTGTCATGCCATTGGGAGTGATTGCAGCCGTTTATTTGCATGAATATGCGCAAGATAATCCGTTTACCCGCTTGATTCGTGTTGCCGTAATTAACCTAGCGGGAGTTCCTTCAATTGTGTATGGGGTATTTGGTTTAGGTTTTTTTGTTTATACCATTGGCTCGAGCATCGATAATCTATTTTATTCTGATCGCCTTCCTGCTCCCACTTTTGGTACGCCGGGGCTATTATGGGCCTCGCTCACCTTAGCGGTATTGACTCTACCTGTGGTGATTGTGACAACCGAAGAAGGTTTAACCCGTATTCCAGCATCTGTTCGTCACGGATCGTTAGCGTTAGGCGCAACCCAGTTTGAGACGATTTGGCGTATCGTGTTACCGATGGCAAGCCCTGCGATCATCACCGGATTGATTCTAGCGATTGCCCGTGCCGCAGGAGAGGTTGCCCCATTGATGTTAGTCGGTGCGGTAAAATTGGCTTCGAATTTACCAGTGGATGGTGAATTTCCCTTTGTGCATTTAGAGCGAAAGTTTATGCATTTAGGTTTTCATATTTATGATGTAGGCTTTCAAACGACCAACATTGAAGCGGCTCGCCCTTTAGTGTATGCCACCGCCTTTCTATTGGTGACCGTGGTGGTGAGTTTAAACTTAACCGCGATACACATTCGCAATAATTTACGAGAGAAATACCGAACGTTAGGACAAGATTAAGCATGTTTTCTGCCACTCAAACATTAGGTTATCAGCCTCCTTTGGATGTGAATAACTTAACCGATCAGCAAACCGCCATTGCTATTGAAGGGTTGAGTTTGTATTACCAGCAAGCGCAGGCGTTAAACGATATTTCGATGCGTATTCCCAAAGGGCAAGTCACGGCTTTTATCGGCCCATCCGGTTGTGGAAAATCGACTTTACTGCGCTGCATCAATCGAATGAATGATTTGGTTGAAGGTTGTCGTATCGAAGGAGCGGTGAGATTGCATGGCAAAAATGTTTATGCCCCGAATGTCGATGTCCCGGCTTTGCGTCGTCGGGTTGGTATGGTGTTTCAGCGGCCTAATCCTTTCCCGAAGTCTATTTATGAAAATGTGATTTATGGGTTACGCTTACAAGGGATCAAAAATAGTCGTATTCTTGATGATGCTGCGGAGCATGCGTTACGATCCGCGGCGTTATGGGATGAGGTGAAGCATCGTTTGGACGAGAATGCCTTTGGGTTATCGGGGGGGCAACAGCAGCGATTAGTCATTGCACGAGCGATTGCTATTGAGCCTGAGGTGTTGTTACTGGATGAGCCGACTTCTGCGTTAGACCCGATCTCAACTTTAACAATTGAAGAATTGATCCACGAATTAAAAAACAAATATACCGTAGTGATTGTGACGCATAATATGCAACAAGCTGCTAGAGTCAGCGATCATACGGCATTTATTCACATGGGCAAACTTATCGAATATTCCGATACGGACTCGATCTTTACTTCGCCATTGAAAAAACAAACCGAAGACTACATTACGGGCCGATACGGGTAATTGAGCATCAGATAGGAAGTAAATATGCAGCTAGGACGACACATCTCTGGGCAATTTAATATCGAACTGGAGTCGATTCGTACCCATGTGCTAACCATGGGAGGGCTGGTCGAGCAACAGTTGTCTTTTGCTATGCAAGCGCTGCATAAGGATGATGTTGATTTAGCCCGTAAAGTGGTCAGTGAAGATCATAAAGTCAATGAAATGGAAGTGTCGATTGATGAAGCCTGCACTCGAATTATTGCTAAGCGCCAGCCGACAGCGAAAGATCTCCGGTTGATTATGGCCATTATTAAAACGATCACTGACCTAGAGCGGATTGGTGATGTCGCGACCAAGATGGCTTATGTGGTCATTGAAAGTCCAAATATTAAACAGCGTCAATTCCAAGTTTCTTTAGAACCGCTTTGTCGTCAAGCGATAGCAATGTTGCACCAAGTGCTTGATGCTTTTGCGCGAATGGATGTAGAGGCCGCGGCAGAGGTATATAAACAAGACGATAAATTGGATAAAGAATATGAAGCGGTCATTCGTCAATTAATGACTTATATGATGGAGGATCCAAAAAATATTCCTCATATTTTACAGGTCATGTGGTCTGCTCGCGCGATTGAGCGGGTTGGGGATCGCTGCCAGAATATTTGTGAATACATCATCTATTTTGTAAAAGGCAAAGATGTTCGCCATTTGGGCGAACAATCGATAGATGATGCTCTGCGTTAAAGCGCCTGAAGTTGCTTAGCCACTTCAGCGATCGCTTGTGAATTGGTGACTGGGATAACAAAATCATCAATATCAGCTTGTCCCATCTTTGCGTGGGTCGTCTGAAGTTGCATGCAACTGGCGCGAGTCGTTTTACCGGATAAATGCACTTCTTGTACGCCAGTGTGTTGGATAATCCGAGCCACGTTTTTTGCATGGAGTCCCGCTCCGGCCATAATTTTTATACGACCTTGAGCTAGCGTTACCATATCGGCTAGGGTGTCAATGCCATCTTCAACTTGAGCTGCGAGACCAGAGGTTAAGACCCGTTCAAAACCGAGTTCAATGATCGTGCTCAATGCTTGCTGAACATTAACACATTGATCGATTGCTCGATGAAAAGTGATACCTAACCCACGTTGCTTGGCATGTTGAACTAGCCGAGCATTGTGCTCATGATGGATTTCACCTTGCGCGGTTAATACACCAAACACCACCCCTTGTAGCCCTGCATTGGCTGCGGCATCGATATCATCCAACATCACAGCGATCTCTTCTTGATTATAAAGAAAATCACCTTGGCGGGGACGAATCATGGCATAGATAGGAATCTCAGATATTCTGGCACTCTGTATCATCAATCCATAACTCGGGGTTAATCCGCCCAAGGCTAAGGAAGAGCAAAGCTCAATACGCGTTGCGCCGCCTTGAATGGCATAGTGCAATGATTCTACATTATCAATACAAACTTCGAGTTGATAGTTCATGGCCTGTCTCATCCGTTTTTAGGAGGCAGAATTTTAACAGCCATGTTCTCACAAGTCTGTCTCTTAAAGAGCAGAATCGAGGTAAAGTTATCGGTTTTGTTTTTCCTCATTATGTTCTTCACCAGCATAAAAAGCCCAAAGCAAATGGCTTTGGGCTTTGAGGACTTTACTTAATAACTGATTGGCGTTGCGTTATCGCTTTATTATATGTCCAACCATTAACCCGAGTTGAGCACGGGTTATCTGTTTGTGGGATTATTTTTTACCCAAGTCGTCAGTGTGTTCAGAAAGGTAAGCTGCGACGCCTGCAGGGCTGTCTTTCATGCCTGCTTTACCTTCTTCCCACTGGGCTGGGCATACTTCACCGTGTTTTTGGTGGAAATTTAACGCGTCAACCATGCGTAGCATTTCGTCGATGTTACGACCTAGAGGAAGATCGTTGACGACTTGGTGACGAACCACACCGTCTTCGTCGATAAGGAATGAACCGCGGAAAGCAACACCGGCTTCAGGATGTTCAACATCGTATGCTTTAACGATTTCGTGTTTAACGTCAGCAACCAGTGGGTATTTCACTTGGCCAATGCCGCCATTTTCGATAGCAGTGTTACGCCATGCGTTATGTGAGAATTGAGAATCGATAGAGACACCGATTACTTCAACGCCTTTGGCTTGGAAGTCTTCAAAACGCTTATCAAACGCGATCAGCTCTGAAGGACAAACAAAAGTGAAATCAAGTGGATAGAAGAAAACAACGGCTTTCTTACCTTTAGTAAACTCTGCGAAGTTGAATGTATCAACGATTTCACCGTTACCAAGAACAGCTGCAGCAGTAAAATCAGGGGCTTGACGACCTACGAGTACCATTTTTTGCTCCTAAGAATGATGATCAATGCTAGACAACACCAGATTGTGTTATCCAGTCCTTGTGTATTCGAGACAAACTATAGTACAGAGTGTAGTATGAAAAAAAGCGAATTAAATAGATTAAGTTAATCGAAAAAAACGATTGAATAAGAACGTGGAAATTATGAATAAGTGGCCAAGTTTAAAGCAGTTACATTACCTAATCACCTTACACGAAACGCGACATTTTAGCGAAGCGGCAGCACGTTGTTTTGTTAGCCAATCGACTTTAAGCAAGGGCATTCAAAATTTAGAAGCATTAATTGGTTGTCCCTTGTATGAAAAGCAGGATAAGAAAAGCCCTTTGGTTTTTACTCATGCCGGTGAGTTGGTGGTGAAACGGGGGCGGGAGTTACTCGCAAAAGGGAAAGATCTTTTAGAACTAGGGCAACAGTGCCAAAACGGCCCGATGGAAGGACAATTAAAGTTAGGCTGTATTCCTACCATTGCTCCTTTTTTACTGTGTGATCTGGTTCAAGAGCTTAATATTCGTTATCCCAAGCTTCATCTATTGCTGCGCGAAGACACTACAGCTCACCTTCTCCATGCATTACGTTTAGGTGAGCTAGATGTATTGATTCTCGCGTTACCGATTGATATTGGCCAAATGGAGAGCCGTATTGTTGGACGAGATCCTTTTCGAATGGTGATTAGTCGTCAACAAGCAGACGGTATTCGAGTTCCCATTAAGTATGATGATTTGCCGGATGAATCGGTTTTTTTACTAGAGCATGAGCATTGTTTAACTGAGCATGCGGTATCGGCTTGTCAATTAACAGATAAAGAGAAGATCAATCCATTTACCGCTACCAGTTTACACACATTAGTACAAATGGTGGCTAACGGACTTGGTACAACTTTTATTCCACAAATGGCCATTGATCATGGTTTGTTAGAGAATCAAAATTTGGTTGTTATTGATCCGCCGGGTCAACAAGCTTATCGCGAAATTGGTCTGGTATGGCGGCCGAGTTCATCTCGTCACCTTACTTTTGAGCAATTAGCGGATGTGGTGGCAGAGCTATTATAGCGTTTAGTCGTAGGCAAAATTTTGCCATTAACCAATATAAGTGCGCTATTGTAGTGCGCTTTTTTAGTATTTTATACTATTGGTGACCGTTTGATTGTCAAATTTTACAGTAATAAATTTTTGAAGCTTTCATAAAATAGTAAAAATTCACACCGTTAATTTTACATAAATAACAGACATCCCTGTTTAAACCTGCTGATATTTTCTCTCTCTCACTCCTGCTGTCATTGAGATTATTCAACTCAGCCACCTTCTGCTTGTCTGTTTTAAGCCTTTTTATTCTGCTTTCTTTTGGTAATTAAATTACGTAATAAGTTACATTTTTAATCGGTTGGGTGTGATCAGGGTTGAAACGGAATAAAACTTCGAATTTAACCAATTGATAACTTTTACTCTTTTATAGTAAAGCCTTATAGGGTAAGGTTTAAATCAAGTTTTAATACTAATGTCTAGCTTGGGATAGCTTGTGTTTCGGTCAATTTTAAGAGACGGTATAAAGACTAAAACAGCCTAGGATAAGAAATATCAAAAGTAATAATTTGTAGTTTTAAAGTTACAAATGTATTTTGCCAACTCAATAAGGAAAATGGTTATGCTTGCTCAAACTTCAGAGACGTCACAATTACACGATCAACATCCCAATTCCGAAGCTCGGCTTGAGGTGGTGGGGACTTTGTCTCCTGAGCATCAGGCTATTTTCCCACCAGCAGCTCAAACTTTCTTAACCGCGTTGTGTGGGCAATTTGCTTCACGAGTGGACACTTTACTGAGCGAGCGAGAGCGTCAGCAATCGTGGATTGATCAAGGTAATCTGCCGGGTTTTTTAGCTCAAACACAAGAGATTCGCGAAGGGAGCTGGAAAATTCTTGGTATACCCCAAGATCTCCAAAATCGCCGAGTGGAAATTACCGGACCGACTGAACGCAAGATGGTGATTAATGCGTTAAATGCCAACGTGAAAGTATTTATGGCCGACTTTGAAGATTCTATGGCACCTGCTTGGGATAAGATATTGGATGGCCAGGTGAATTTACGTGATGCCGTCAATGGTACGATCAGTTATAGCAATCCAGATAATGGCAAGGTGTACCAATTAACAGAGCATCCAGCGGTGTTAATTTGTCGGGTGCGAGGATTGCATCTGAAAGAAAAACATGTCTCTTTTGCAGGGCAAGCGATTCCAGGTTCTTTATTTGATTTTGCGTTGTACTTCTTCAATAACTATCAAGCTTTACTCAAAAAAGGCAGTGGCCCTTACTTCTATCTTCCTAAGCTACAAGCATACCAAGAAGCACAGTGGTGGAGTGAGGTATTCCATTTTACAGAAGATTATTTTGGTTTAGACACTGGGACGATTAAAGCCACCGTGTTAATTGAAACCTTACCTGCTGTTTTTCAGATGGATGAAATTCTCTTTGCTCTCAAAGAACATATTGTTGGGCTTAATTGTGGGCGTTGGGATTATATCTTTAGTTATATCAAAACGTTGAAAAAACACCCTGATCGTATATTGCCCGATCGTCAAGTGGTGACGATGGATAAGCCATTTTTAAATGCTTATTCGCGACTTTTGATCTATACCTGCCATCGACGAGGTGCGTTGGCAATGGGAGGGATGGCTGCCTTCATTCCAGCAAAAGATCCGGCAGTCAATGCGCAAGTGTTGGAAAAAATACGACATGACAAAATGCTGGAAGCGGAAAATGGTCATGATGGTACTTGGGTCGCTCACCCTGGCCTTGCTGATACGGCAATGGAGGTTTTTAATCATGTTTTGGGTGAGCGAGATAATCAGTTGGATGTCACTCGAATGTCTGATGCCCCAATCCATGCCGAGGATCTGCTTCAGCCTTGTGATGGCCCCCGAAGTGAAGACGGAATGAGGCATAACATTCGGGTTGCGCTGCAATACATCGAAGCTTGGATTTCAGGCAATGGTTGTGTCCCAATCTATGGCTTAATGGAAGATGCGGCAACCGCTGAAATTTCCCGAGCCTCTATTTGGCAATGGATTCAACACGGAAAAACTTTAGATAACGGACAGGTGGTAACGAAAGACTTGTTCCGTACCTATCTCGCGCAAGAAATTGAAGTCGTGAAAGCCGAAATAGGCGAGGAACGTTTTAATCACGGACGCTTTACGGAAGCGGCTGACCTGATGGAGCGTTTAACCACCAGCGATGAGTTAAGCAACTTTTTAACCATACCGGGTTATGACTACTTAGCTTAGCCATCTTAGCTTAGTCATCACATGAACACTTAACGTGAAACACAATCTTCAAAATCAGCCAGCATGGATCTGATGGCGAAAAGGAAGCAACAGACGTGGATATTGTAGCCACCTATTACAAGAGGGATAGATTATGACATTGACTCGCCGCCAACAAATTGAAGCACTAGAAAAAGAGTGGGCAACCAACCCGCGTTGGAAAAACGTTAAACGAACCTACAGTGCGGAAGACGTAGTGAATTTACGGGGATCGGTGACTCCAGCTAATACCATTGCGCAGCGTGGAGCGGATAAACTTTGGTCACTGGTAAATGGTGACGCTAAAAAAGGTTATGTGAATTGTCTAGGTGCATTGACTGGTGGACAAGCGGTTCAGCAAGCCAAAGCGGGAATTGAAGCGATTTATCTTTCAGGATGGCAAGTGGCGGCAGATAATAATACCGCAGGTACCATGTATCCTGATCAATCGTTATATCCGGTTGATTCGGTACCGAGTGTGGTTAAACGGATCAATAACGCTTTTCGTCGTGCAGACCAAATACAGTGGTCAAATGGTAAATCGCCTCAGGATGAAGGTGGAATCGATTATTTTCTTCCTATCGTTGCTGATGCTGAAGCGGGGTTTGGTGGGGTACTCAATGCTTACGAATTGATGAAATCGATGATCGAGGCGGGAGCGGCAGGTGTCCATTTTGAAGATCAATTAGCATCGGTGAAGAAGTGTGGCCATATGGGAGGAAAAGTACTGGTTCCGACTCAAGAGGCAGTTCAAAAATTGATCGCTGCACGTTTAGCGGCAGATGTATCCGGCACCACGACACTCGTGATTGCACGAACGGATGCCAATGCAGCAGATCTTCTGACTTCGGATTGCGACCCTTATGATGCGGATTTTATTGTCGGAGAGCGTACCGCTGAAGGTTTCTATCGGGTCAGAGCTGGGATTGATCAAGCGATTTCTCGCGGGCTTGCGTACGCGCCTTATGCCGATTTAGTGTGGTGTGAAACAGCGAAACCGGATCTCGAAGAAGCTCGTAAATTTGCAGAGGCGATTCTTGCACAATATCCTGAACAACTATTGGCTTATAACTGTTCTCCTTCCTTTAACTGGGAAAAGAACTTAGACGCTGAGACGATTGCGAAATTCCAGCAAGAATTGGCGGATATGGGCTATAAATATCAGTTTATTACTTTGGCTGGGATTCATAACATGTGGTTTAACATGTTTGAACTGGCTCATGCTTATGCACAAGGCGAAGGAATGCGCCACTATGTGGAAATGGTACAACGCAAAGAGTTTGCAGCGGCAGAAAAAGGCTATACGTTTGTTGCTCATCAGCAAGAGGTAGGAACTGGATACTTTGATAAGATGACCAATACGATTCAAGGAGGGGCATCTTCTGTCACAGCGCTAACTGGGTCGACTGAAGAAGATCAATTTTAATGGTATTCAAAGAGAGTACGCTTTAATCATCTGAAAAGATGACGATACTCACTGCTGTTGCGACACAATTTGAGCGGCGAGAGCCGCTCTTTTCTTGCTCAGAGAAGCGGTATATTGTCTAACCGTTGAATGAGCGTTTAACTGGCATTAAATGTAATCGCGAAAGGCCAACAGACCTTAGAGGAGATTATCTTCCATACTTTCATCCAACTCGATTTCATCAGGCTCTGCATCCTCTTGCAATTCAAGGAGATTAATTGCAATGGTTACAAAGTCGCTATCGGTGATGATTCCCACTAATTCACCTTTTGATACCACAGGTAAGCAGCCAACTTTATGCCTTTGCATATATTTGGCGCTCTCTTTTAAACCCGCTTGAGGCGCAACTGACATCACTCCAGTATGCATCACTTGATAGATAGGGGTTTCTTCCGTGTATGAAGCCTCAGTTTGTTGGTTATATAAACTCGATTCTTGGGCCGAGAGGACGTCTCGATGTGTGACCACGCCGAGTAGTTTACGGTTGGCATCAACAATGGGAATATGACGAATATCCAAAGCCTCCATCATATGCCGAGCATCACCCAGAGTGTGTGTACGCAACAAGGTGTGTGGGTTGCGTGTCATCATGTCTTCAACCTTGATCATAACCAACTCCTTTTTCTATTTTTTATCGTTAAGCCTGTTTTTATCTGTAAGCACGTATCTGTAAGCACGGTAGTATAACGATGCTTTGTCTGTTGAACATTTATCCTCTAGCTAAACTATAGTGTTTTTATTGTAAAATATCTGAGAGTTCAGTCTGTTTTTATCAGCAAGCAACAGAGAGTCGCTGGTCACTTTTGATTACACTCTATTGCTTGGTTTATTGATCAACAGGTTGTACAAGCCTGTATCTTAATACCGCTAAGGTATATACTGTCGCGCCGCGAAATAAACCATCGCTAATTTAACGAACTAAGAAAGAGTCATGCAAGTTTCAGATTTTTATTTTGATCTCCCGGATGAGTTGATCGCTCGTTATCCGAAGGAGCAAAGAACCTCAAGCCGTCTTTTACGCCTAGATGGTAATACGGGATCTCTGGTAGATGGCACATTTACCGATGTTTTACACTACGTAGAGCCGGGGGATTTGCTGGTATTTAACAATACGCGAGTCATTCCTGCTCGAATGTTTGGCCGTAAAGTCACCGGTGGCAAAATAGAAGTGTTGGTTGAGCGAATGTTGGATGAACATTCTATTTTAGCCCATGTACGTAGCTCTAAGCCCCCCAAACCCGGAGCTGAACTTTATTTGGGAGAGCAAGATGAATACCATGCAACCATGATCGCTCGCCATGATGCGTTGTTTGAGATTCATTTTAGTGCGCAAACGCCGGTATTAGAAATCCTTAACCATATTGGTCATATGCCGCTTCCTCCTTATATTGATCGTCCGGATGAAGAGGCGGATAAAGAGCGCTATCAAACGGTTTATAACCAAAAACCGGGAGCCGTCGCGGCACCAACCGCTGGTTTACATTTTGACCAAGCTTTGCTTGAGCAAATTAAAGCCAAAGGGGTTGAATTTGCCTATGTGACCTTGCATGTAGGGGCTGGGACATTCCAACCGGTGCGGGTAGAAAACATCCAGGATCACCATATGCATGCCGAGTATGTCGAAGTACCACAAGAGGTGGTTGAAGCGATTGCGGCGGCAAAGGCCCGAGGAGGGCGGATCATCGCGGTTGGCACCACATCAGTACGTTCATTGGAAAGTGCAGCGCAAGATGCATTGAAGAAGGGAACGGCACTGGTTCCTTTTTTTGGTGATACGGATATATTTATTTTCCCTGGATACCAATATCAGCTCGTCGACGGTTTGATCACCAATTTTCATTTACCAGAATCAACTTTAATTATGTTAGTCAGCGCTTTTGCTGGCTATGAACATACCATGGCTGCCTATCGACATGCTGTAGCGCAAAAATATCGCTTCTTTAGTTATGGTGATGCCATGTTTATTGATAAAAAATTGGACTAATTTTGTCCTGAACTTTTAGACCGTCAGACTGTTTCTCTGACATTGGAGGCTTTGTGAAATTAACGTTTGAGCTAAAAAAGAAGAATGGCAATGCGCGCCGAGGTCAATTGACTTTTGAACGTGGCACCGTGCAAACCCCTGCGTTTATGCCAGTAGGTACTTATGGTACGGTGAAGGGAATGACTCCAGAAGAAGTCGCAGATACAGGGGCTGAAATTCTATTGGGTAACACATTCCATTTATGGCTTCGTCCCGGACAAGAAGTGATGAAAATGCATGGGGACTTGCATGATTTTATGAACTGGAAAGGCCCGATTTTGACTGACTCGGGTGGTTTCCAAGTGTTTAGTTTGGGAGATATTCGTAAGATTACCGAGGAAGGGGTTCATTTCCGTAACCCAGTCAATGGTTCGAAAATTTTTATGGATGCAGAAAAATCCATGGAAATTCAAAAGGATTTAGGGTCTGATATTGTCATGATTTTTGACGAATGTACCCCTTATCCGGCTACTCATGACGAAGCGAAAAAGTCGATGGAAATGTCTTTGCGTTGGGCGCAGCGTTCTCGAGATCATTTTGATAAACTAGAAAATCCGAATTCACTATTTGGGATTGTTCAAGGTGGCGTCTATGAGGATTTACGCGATGTTTCTGTGAAAGGGTTAACGGAAATCGGTTTTGATGGTTATGCCGTGGGCGGTTTAGCAGTTGGAGAACCTAAACAAGATATGCATAGAATCCTTGAGCACACGTGTCCGCAGCTCCCTGAAGATAAGCCCCGTTACTTGATGGGTGTCGGTAAACCGGAAGATTTAGTAGAAGGCGTTCGCCGTGGGATTGACATGTTTGACTGCGTTATGCCGACCCGAAATGCCCGTAATGGTCACTTATTTGTGACTGGTGGTGTGATCAAGATCCGTAATGCGGCACATAAAACCGATACAACCCCTCTCGATCCGCATTGTGACTGTTACACTTGCAAAAATTATTCTAAATCGTACTTACACCATTTGGATCGCTGTAATGAGATTCTCGGTGCGCGTTTGAATACCATCCATAACTTGCGCTACTACCAGCGCCTAATGGCGAGTATTCGCAGTGCGATTGATGAAGATCGCTTTGAGCAGTTTGTGGTGGAGTTTTACGCACGTCGTGAACGTGACGTTCCCCCGTTACAAACTGAACAAGTATAATTGTGTACACCGAGATCAATTTATCCTTATCATGGCTTGAATTTATCTTGGTGTATCCCAATACCAATAATATTACAAACAATAACTTAGAGGACGTTTCTCAATGAGTCTAATTTCTGTCGCTCATGCAGCAGGTGAAGGTACATCACAAGGTGGTGGTTTCGAAATGCTGATCATGCTTGGTATGTTTGCGGTGATTTTCTATTTTATGATTTTCCGCCCACAGTCTAAACGTGTTAAAGAGCATAAAAACTTGATGGCCTCTATGGCGAAAGGAGATGAAGTGCTCACCAGTGGTGGGTTGGTTGGCAAAATCACTAAAATTGCTGATGATAATGACTTTATTTCAATTGAATTGAATCACGCTAATGAAGTTGTGATCAAAAAAGACTTCGTCACTGCAGTGTTACCTAAAGGTACGCTTAAATCTCTGTAAAACAGCTAGAGGATCCTCGCTGTGTTAAACCGTTATCCGTTATGGAAGTATTTAATGGTCGTGTTTGCCATTGCCATTTCCGCTTTATATGCACTTCCAAATCTGTACGGTGAAGATCCGGCTATTCAAGTTACAGGGGCGCGAGGCGCCTCTGTAGATATGTCAACGCTGGATGCTGTCACTCAGGCGCTCGATAAAGCGCATCTTTCTCATAAATCCATTGCTCTTGAAAATGGTTCCATTCTTGTCCGCTTTAATGATACCGATACGCAGATCAGCGCGCGCGATATGATTAATGAGGCGCTTGGTAGCGATACTATTGTTGCTTTAAACCTCGCCCCTTCGACACCGAGTTGGCTGGAGTCAATCGGTGCTGCTCCGATGAAGTTGGGGCTTGACCTTCGTGGTGGTGTTCACTTCCTGATGGAAGTAGATATGGACGCTGCGATGGACAAACTGGTCAACCAACAAGAAGAGGCATTTCGTAGTGAGCTTCGTGATGAAAAAATTCGTTATCGAGCTATCCGCGCACAAGCCGACTCGGTTGAGTTGATTTTGCGCGATGCCGATCAACTGACTCAAGCGAAGCAACTTCTCGAGCCGAACCATCGCGATATGACGTTTGTGACTTCAGAAAATGATGGCCGTTTTGTGCTACAAGCTAAGTTTACTGAAGCGCGTTTACAAGAGATTCGTAATTACGCGGTTGAGCAAAATATCACTATTTTACGTAACCGAGTGAATGAGCTAGGGGTTGCAGAACCTTTGGTTCAGCGCCAAGGTGCAACACGTATTGTGGTAGAACTGCCCGGTGTACAAGATACAGCTCGAGCCAAAGAAATCTTAGGTGCGACGGCGACGCTTGAATTCCGCGAAGTCGATTCTAGTGCTGATCTTGCCGCAGCAGCAGCAGGGCGTGTGCCAGCTGGGAGCGAGGTGAAACTTGACCGAGATGGTCGCCCAGTCGTATTAAAAAGACGGGTAATTTTAGGCGGTTCAAGTATTACTGATGCGAGTTCTAGTACCGATGAATATGGTCGTCCTCAGGTGAATATTTCTCTTGATAGTGAAGGCGGCAGTAAAATGGCCGCATTTTCAAGAAATAATATTGGCAAGCTAATGGCGACCGTCTTTGCTGAATATAAAGACAGTGGCGAACGTCATGCCGATGGTAAAGTCATTCTTGAAAAACACGAAGAGGTGATTAACCAAGCGACGATTCAGTCGGCATTAGGTCGCAACTTCCGAATTACCGGAATTGATTCTGTTTCAGAAGCGCATAACTTAGCGCTGCTACTGCGTGCTGGTGCCTTGATCGCACCGATTTCGATTGTCGAAGAGCGAACGATTGGTCCTTCAATGGGGCAGCAAAACATTGATATGGGCATTCAAGCCTGTGTTTGGGGTTTGTTGGCGGTGATGATCTTTACCGCGCTTTACTATCGTAAATTTGGCTTAATTGCTAACGTGGCTTTGGTTTCAAACCTTGTGTTAATTATCGGTGTGATGTCGATGATTCCGGGCGCAACCATGACCTTACCGGGTATTGCGGGTATCGTTTTAACGGTCGGTATGGCGGTGGATGCAAACGTACTTATCTTCGAGCGTATTCGAGAAGAGCTACGGGAAGGTCGTAATCCTCAGCAAGCGATTCACCAAGGGTATGCGAATGCCTTTAGTACCATTGCGGATGCTAACATTACTACGCTAATCACAGCGATTATCTTGTTTGCTGTGGGTACTGGCGCGATTAAAGGTTTTGCGGTGACGCTGTCTATCGGTATTTTAACCTCCATGTTTACTGCAATTATTGGCACTCGTTGTATTGTCAATTTATTGTATGGCGGTAAACGTATCAACAAATTGTCGATCTAAGGCTAGGAATCATTATGTTTCAAATTCTTAAAGCAGAGAAAACGATCGACTTTATGCGTTGGTCGAAACTTACGTTTCTCTTATCATTATTAATGGTTGGAGCCTCGATTTTTACCTTAGCGACGAAGGGATTAAATTGGGGGTTAGATTTCACAGGGGGAACTCTGATTGAGGTGGGTTTTGAGCAGCCCGCACATTTAGACCAAATTCGTGATGCACTAGAGGCGAAGGGTTTTGGCGATGCCACGGTGCAAAACTTTGGTTCAGCACGCGATGTCATGGTTCGTTTACGCCCACGGGAAGGTATTGCTGGCGAAACGCTGGGTAATCAAATCCTCAGTGCGATTGAAGAAGGTACTGGTGAGCATGTCGACATGCGACGTATTGAATTCGTTGGGCCGAATGTTGGCGATGAACTCGCAGAGGCGGGAGGATTGGCAATCCTCGCTTCATTGATCTGTATTTTGCTTTATGTCTCGATGCGTTTTGAGTGGCGTCTTGCGTCTGGTGCGGTACTTTCACTTGCTCACGATGTGATGATTACGCTCGGTATTTTCTCGTTCCTTCAAATCGAAATTGATCTGACCATTGTGGCGGCGTTGCTAACGGTCGTTGGTTATTCATTGAATGATACCATCGTTGTATTTGACCGGATTCGAGAAAACTTTCGCAAACTCCGTAAAGGTGAACCCGTAGAGGTTATTAATAACTCGATTACTCAGACGTTAAGTCGAACCTTAATTACCTCTGGGACGACCTTATTTGTTGTTATTGCTCTATTTGTCCAAGGTGGGGCGAATATTCATGGTTTTGCGACGGCGTTGTTGCTCGGTATTACCGTGGGGACTTATTCCTCCATCTATGTTGCTTCTGCCTTATCCTTGAAGCTAGGGATTACGCGTGAACATCTTCTACCTCAGCAGGTAGAAAAAGAAGGTGCACAACTCGATGAGTTACCGTAATCGAGCATAACAGATAACGATAAAAAAACCGCTGACTTGTGCAGCGGTTTTTTGTTATAGCCTTCGGTGTCGTTATTTTAAAATCGCACTATTACCATTGTCTCGGATATGCTGAAGCAGAGCCTTCACGCCTCGTGGACTTGAGCCAACGATATTACCTGATTGCATGTAGTTAGTACCGCCTGCGAAATCAGTCAAAATTGCCCCCGCTTCACGAGCAATCAATTCGCCAGCGGCCATGTCCCATGGTTTTAATCCAAGCTCAAAATAGCCATCAACACGGTTTGAGGCTAGGTAGCAAAGATCCAATGCTGCAGAGCCTGTACGACGAAAATCAGCACACTCGACAAAGAGTGAAGAAACGATGTTGATATAAGATTCTGAATGTTGTTTTTGCTTAAATGGGAAACCGGTGGCGAGTACAGCACCTTGGAGATCTTTTAGCGGTTTAACGCGAATACGAGCATTATTTAATTGAGCACCAGAGCCACGTTGAGCAGTAAATAACTCATTTAACATCGGGTCATAAACACATGCCACTTCAGTTCTGCCTTTCATGCGTACCGCAATTGAAACAGCGAAATGTGGTAAACCTTTCACAAAGTTAGTGGTGCCATCCAGTGGGTCGATGATCCATTGTACGTCTTTATCTTTACCTTCGATAAGACCGCTTTCTTCTGCCACGATACAGTGTTCAGGATAAGAGCTTTGAATGGTGGCAATGATCATTGCTTCGGCTTCTTTGTCTACATTAGTAACAAAGTCATTGGTGCCTTTTTGAATGGATTCAATTTTGTCAGCATTTTCTAGAGATTTAGCAATATGATTGCCTGCTTTTCGCGCTGCGCGAATAGCAATATTTAGCATAGGATGCATACGAGTTTCCCAACGGATGTTAAAGAACGAAAAAGCGGAGCGGAGTATAGCAAAACTACGACAAAAAGGAAGTGGTTATTTTTTGCTCGACCAATGCATAAAGAGAGAAAGGGTCTGACCATTTTAGTCAAGTTTATGTTAGGCTATGGCGATTAAATCTAAGCGACTTGATGCCTTTTCTGCTGGTATGTGTTGCAGATGTGGCTGTTCTTCAATTATCGCGTTATCGATGCTGATAAAAATCGCGTTATTCATCATCGAACAGTAACTTGAAGTGAGATGCATCACTAAATCAATTCGTGGATTAAAAAGTTGTTTAGGTATATTCAATAGGCTCTGTTCATCTTATGTTAGATAATGTAAAAGTCGTTTTAGTTGGAACTTCTCATTCTGGAAATATTGGTTCAGCTGCTAGAGCTATGAAAGTAATGGGATTGAGTCAACTGGTTTTGGTTGATCCGCAATGTGAAATTGATGCCCAAGCAATAGCTTTAGCGGCCGGAGCGAGTGATATAGCACTCAACGCAAAGGTGACCAAAACCTTGAGTGAAGCCGTTGAGGATTGTCCGTTAGTCGTGGGAAGTAGTGCACGTTCTCGAACCTTAGAATGGCCGATGCTCACACCTCGTCAGTGTGGTGAAAAATTTGCAATTGAAGGAAAAAACCACTCGGTTGCCGTCGTTTTTGGGCGTGAACGGACAGGGTTAACCAATGAAGAGCTGCAACGCTGCCATTATCATGTGTGTATCCCTGCCAACCCTGAATACAGCTCATTGAATTTAGCAATGGCCGTTCAAACGATATGCTATGAGATTCGCGTCGCTTATTTAACTCAACAGCAAACACAGTTTTCTCCGCCGAGTGAGGTGGATTACCCTCGACATAAAGAGCTGGAAATGTTTTATCAGCATTTAGAAACTGTGCTGTTAACAACCGATTTTATCTCTCTTCAACAACCGGGTCAGGTGATGAATAAGTTGCGACGTTTATTTAGTCGAGCGCGTCCTGAATCTCAAGAAATTAATATTTTAAGAGGAATTCTGACCGCAGTAGAAAAGTCGTTAATCGATAAGTCGCAATGATTATGACCACTAAATTGATGGGGTTAAATACCTGACTAAATTGGTCAACTAAATACTTGACCAATTTAGTCAGGTATGAAAGAATGTATTCTACATAGTCAATGTGGATACAGTGTGATATGAGACTTACATCTAAAGGAAGATACGCGGTGACAGCCATGTTAGATGTGGCTCTACATTCGCAGCAAACCCCAGTACCATTAGCGGATATTTCTGAACGGCAAGGCATTTCGCTGTCGTATTTAGAGCAGCTATTTTCTAAATTGCGTAAAGCAGGCTTGGTTGCTAGTGTCCGAGGCCCTGGCGGCGGTTATCGATTAGGTGCTGATGCCGACACCATTTCAATTGGTATTGTAATTGCTGCGGTTGATGAGTCGGTTGATGCGACAAAATGTAGCGGTAGAGGTGATTGCCAAGGTGGCATGCGCTGTCTTACCCACACATTATGGCGTGATTTAAGCTCACGTATTAGTGACTTCTTAAATAACATCACTCTTGGTGAGTTAATGATGGATAATGAAGTCTTACAAATTTCCGACCGACAAGGTATGGACCTTTCGGTTAACCAAGGGTTCGGCCATAAAAATTCTAAATCTGTCACGATTGGTGCCGCCCCCCTTGGCCTTAACGTTCGCTCATAGCGGCAATGTTTTACACTGGAGTAGAAAATGAAACTGCCTATTTATTTAGACTATTCAGCAACATGCCCTGTAGA
The DNA here is from genome assembly GCF_009904905.1 of Vibrio sp. V30_P3S12P165. NCBI lineage: Bacteria > Pseudomonadati > Pseudomonadota > Gammaproteobacteria > Vibrionales > Vibrionaceae > Vibrio > Vibrio sp. V30_P3S12P165. The sequence goes on from NZ_WXWH01000036.1 coordinate 86,944, forward strand.
TCCTCGGGTTGCTGAAAAGATGGTTCAGTACATGACAATGGATGGAACGTTTGGTAACCCAGCGTCGCGATCGCATCGTTATGGCTGGCAGGCAGAAGAGGCTGTCGATACGGCTCGTGAGCAAATCGCTGATCTATTGAATGCGGATCCGCGTGAAATTGTTTTTACGTCCGGTGCAACCGAATCTGATAATTTAGCGATTAAAGGTGCTGCGCATTTTTATGCAAAGCAAGGTAAGCATATTATTACATGTAAAACCGAGCATAAGGCAGTTCTTGATACCACTCGCCAATTGGAACGTGAAGGGTTCGAAGTTACTTACCTTGAGCCGGAAAGTAACGGCTTAATCGATATAAATAAATTAGCTGAAGCCATGCGTGATGACACAATTCTTGTGTCGATTATGCATGTTAATAATGAAATTGGCGTGATTCAAGATATTGCTGCCATTGGTGAGTTATGTCGCTCACGGAAAATCATTTTTCATGTCGACGCTGCTCAATCAGCAGGTAAAATTGCCATTGATGTTCAGGCGATGAAAGTTGATTTAATTTCATTATCAGCACATAAAATTTATGGCCCCAAAGGGATTGGCGCATTATATATTCGTCGCAAACCACGCATTCGACTTGAAGCGCAAATGCACGGTGGTGGTCATGAACGTGGTTTTCGTTCGGGAACCTTACCAACCCATCAAATCGTTGGTATGGGCGAAGCGTTCCGTATTGCCAAGCTAGAGATGAAGCAAGACTATGATCATGCAAAGACGCTTCGTGAACGGTTATTGAATGGTGTGAAAGAGATGGAAGCGGTAACCATTAATGGTGATCTCGACCAGCGAGTTCCTCATAACCTCAATATCAGTTTTGCCTTTGTCGAAGGTGAATCCTTGTTAATGGCATTAAAAGATCTAGCGGTATCTTCTGGTAGTGCGTGTACTTCTGCCAGCTTAGAACCTTCCTACGTCTTACGTGCCTTAGGTTTAGATGATGAATTAGCACACAGCTCTATTCGTTTCTCATTCGGTCGTTTTACGACAGAAGAAGAGATAGACTACGCGATCGAATTAATTCGTGTCGCGGTAAATAAACTACGCGACATGTCTCCTCTATGGGATATGTATAAAGAAGGAGTGGATTTAAACAGTGTTGAGTGGGCTCATCACTAATTATTCCACCAGTATAGAGGATGCGAGGTAACTATCATGGCATACAGCGAAAAAGTTATTGATCACTACGAGAATCCACGTAACGTTGGTTCTTTTGATAAAGAAGATCCATCCATCGGGAGCGGTATGGTTGGTGCCCCCGCCTGTGGTGATGTGATGCGACTGCAAATCAAAGTGTCTCCTGAAGGCATTATTGAAGATGCAAAATTTAAAACTTATGGATGCGGTAGTGCTATCGCATCGAGTTCCTTAGTCACTGAATGGGTCAAAGGGAAATCAATCGATGAAGCGGCATCGATTAAAAATGCCGAAATCGCAGAAGAGTTAGAACTACCACCGGTAAAAGTGCATTGTTCTATTTTAGCTGAAGATGCGATTAAAGCGGCCGTTGCCGATTATAAGAAAAAACACCAATAGTCATTTATTTAGGAGCAGAGTTTCTGCTCCTACTCTTTTATTCATTGACCAGCAAGGTTGTAGTATGGCCATAACGTTAACAGAAACCGCAGCAAATCGAGTTCAATCATTTCTAGATAGCCGAGGAAAAGGGCTCGGTTTACGCTTAGGAGTGAAAACGACAGGATGCTCAGGTATGGCGTATGTGCTCGAATTTGTTGATGAGCTAAACGAAGATGATCAAGTTTTCGAAGATCACGGAGTCAAAGTGATTATTGATGCGAAAAGTTTAGTCTATCTAGATGGCACTGAACTTGATTATAAAAAAGAAGGCTTGAATGAAGGCTTTGAATTCAATAATCCGAATGCAAAAAGTGAATGTGGTTGTGGGGAAAGCTTCAATGTTTAATGGCAGACACCGTTAGTTTGATCATCAATAAGTCATCAGATACTTTTTTAGGGCATAAGAGAAACGCCATCCATTGATCCAGCGTTAGCGACGGTAGAAGGACCAAAAACTAATGAATTATTTTGAACTATTTGGGCTACCAACTCAGTATCAACTGGATGGTAGCCTTCTTTCTTCTCAGTTCCGTGAGTTGCAAAAACGATTTCACCCAGATAATTTTGCAACCGCATCTGAGCGTGATCGTCTGATGGCGGTACAAAAAGCGACCGAAATTAACGATGCTTATCAAGTATTGAAAAATCCAATTGCTCGTGCTGAATATTTGCTAACGCAATATGACATAACCTTAGCCGGAGAACAGCAAACCTTGCAAGACGCCCACTTTTTGATGGAACAAATGGAACTAAGGGAAGAGCTGGAATTATTAGCACAAGCTCCCAATGAAGATGCACTATGGGCTTTTGAAACCCAAGTTACACAGTCTTATCAAGCGCATTTACAACAGGTCGAGCTTGAACTAAATAGCGAACAGTGGCAGCAGGCCGCTGATACTGTCCGTAAATTAAAATTTATTGCCAAATTAAAAACTGAAATAGAACGAGTCGAAGAAAAACTGCTCGGCTAATTCAAATAAAAGGACCGATCCATGGCATTACTTCAAATTGCAGAACCCGGTCAAAGTTCGGCCCCTCACCAACATAAATTGGCCGCGGGGATCGACTTGGGGACAACTAACTCTCTAGTCGCCTCTGTTCGAAGCGGCATTGCGACGCCTTTAGCCGATGAACAAGGCCGGAAGATTCTACCTTCGGTTGTGCATTACGCTCATGAACAGACGTTGGTTGGTGATGTTGCGCGTGAGCATGCAGAGCATGATCCTGCGCATACCATCATCTCGGTGAAACGTCTGATTGGTCGTTCGCTAAAAGATATCGAAACCCGTTATAACCAATTGCCTTATCACTTTAAATCGAGTGAACAAGGTTTACCTATGATTCAAACCCCACAAGGGGATAAAAATCCGATTCAAGTCTCTGCCGACATTTTGAAAAAGCTCGCTGAGCGAGCACAGAATCACTTAGGTGGTGAACTGGCAGGGGTAGTGATTACGGTTCCAGCATACTTTGATGATGCTCAGCGGGCAGGCACCAAAGACGCGGCCAATCTCGCTGGATTACACGTTTTACGCCTACTCAATGAGCCGACTGCTGCGGCAATCGCTTATGGGCTAGATTCTGGCCAAGAAGGCGTTATTGCCGTTTATGATTTAGGTGGTGGAACCTTTGATATTTCGATTTTACGCTTATCAAAAGGTGTGTTCGAAGTCTTAGCAACGGGGGGCGATTCCGCTTTAGGTGGTGATGATTTCGACCACCTTATTGCCGAATATTTGCAAACCGAAATTGGCTTATCCGCACCATTGAGTGCGGATAGACGCCGAGTGTTGCTCGATACCGCAACGCAAGCAAAAATCGCTTTAACTGAGCAAAATAAAACCAATATCGAAGTTTTCGGTTGGCAAGGAGAGCTAACGCGCAGCAAGTTAAATGAGTTGATCCAACCACTGATCAAAAAAACGCTACTGTCGTGTCGTCGGGCATTGAAAGATGCTCAGGTCAGTGCGAAAGAGGTCTTGCAAGTGGTCATGGTTGGTGGATCAACCCGTACACCATTAGTCCGAGAATTAGTCGGGGAATTTTTTGGTCGCCCCCCTCTTACCGAGATTAACCCGGATGAGGTGGTCTCGATTGGCGCTGCGATTCAAGCTGACATATTAGTCGGTAATAAACCCGATGCAGAAATGTTGCTGTTGGATGTTATTCCCCTCTCATTAGGCATTGAAACCATGGGGGGATTGGTGGAAAAAATCATTCCACGGAATACCACCATTCCGGTTGCTCGTGCCCAAGAATTTACCACATTTAAGGATGGACAAACGGCCATGAGCGTCCATATCGTGCAAGGAGAGCGTGAGTTGGTGAATGACTGTCGGTCACTCGCTCGATTTTCATTAAAAGGCATTCCCCCAATGACTGCTGGTGCAGCTCACATTCGAGTGACCTACCAAGTGGATGCGGACGGCTTACTCTCTGTCACCGCTATGGAAAAAAGCACAGGGGTTCAAGCTGAAATACAAGTTAAGCCTTCCTACGGCTTAAGCGATACCGAAGTGGCTGAAATGCTAAAAGACTCGATGGCTTATGCTAAAGAAGACATGCAAACCCGGGCTCTGGTTGAACAAAAAGTTGAAGCGGATCGGGTGATTGAGGGCTTAATTGCCGCAATGCAAGCCGATGGTGACGAGCTATTGACAGCTCAAGAGCGTGAAACATTACTTGCCGCCATAGAATCGCTCATTGAACTTCGCAATGGCGACGACGCTGATGCCATTGAGCAAGGGATTAAAGAGACGGATAAAGTGAGCCAAGCGTTTGCTTCCCGTCGTATGGATAAATCCATTCGAGCGGCATTAGCTGGCCACTCTGTTGATGAAATTTGAGAGAAAAAATATGCCGAAAATTATCGTATTGCCTCATGATACTTTATGCCCCGATGGTGCGGTTTTGGATGCCAATCGTGGTGACAGTGTGCTTGATGTAGCCTTAAAAAATGGTATTCATATTGAACATGCTTGTGAGAAATCTTGTGCTTGTACTACCTGTCATGTCGTTATCCGTGAAGGGTTTGATTCTTTAGATGAGAGTGACGAGCTTGAAGATGATATGTTAGATAAAGCTTGGGGGTTAGAGCCCGAATCTCGTTTGAGTTGCCAAGCAAAAGTGGCTGATGAAGATTTAGTGATCGAAATTCCCAAATATTCACTGAATCACGCGAAAGAAGATCATTAATTTATGCTCATTCCCTCATTTTTTATCTAAAGGGGATGAATTACACTAGGGAGCTTGTTATGAAATGGACAGACTCACGGGACATTGCCATTGAACTTTGTGAACAATATCCTGATGTCGAACCTCAAAATGTACGCTTTACTGATCTACACCAATGGATTTTAGATTTGGATGATTTTAATGATGATCCTGATCGTTCAAATGAAAAAATTCTTGAAGCTATTATCCTGTGTTGGATGGATGAGCGAGATTAAAATCCACGCTCAAATTTGAGTCGAGTGAGTATGCTAAAAAGCGGGCCTGATGGTCCGTTTTTTTATCAAGTAACCACTTTTTACAGAAAAAGTACCTTTAAAAGTGAATCATTTGGTATGGTCGAGAATATAGTCCAGTGATTGGCTAAAGCGATCATATCGCCAAACGACTTGGAGCGGCAGGTTCTCGGCCAGTGAGTTTATCCCTATCAGCATAGACCGACTATATGATTGGATAAACAAACCCAGCCCACATCACTGCATCTGCAAGTCAAAATGGTATAAAGAGTATTTGGAATAACATCATATAAAAAGACAAGGAGAAACCATGTCTACACCAATGTCGGTACGAATTAGTTTAGAACCAGCCCTGCCTCAGTGGGGAGAAAAAGCACTGATTTCATTTTCCGAACAAGCTGCTGTCATCCATCTTACGACAGCCAATGATATTGACAGCATTCAACGTGCGGCGCGTAAATTTGATAATCAAGGATTACGCCATCTATCTTTACAAGGCAATGAGTGGACGCTTGAAACCATTTGGGCATTCTATCAAGGCTATCGTGATGCGAAGAAGAAGAATGTACTGGAATGGAGCGAGCTAGAAAAAACCGCACAAACAGAGTTGCAAGCTCGTATTAAAGTTGCCGATTGGACACGAGACATCATCAATAAAAGCGCAGAAGAGGTCGCCCCGCGTCAACTGGCGACCATGGCCGCAGAATTTATCAAATCATTAGCGCCAGAGCAGGTTTCTTATCGTATCGTCAAAGATAAAGATCTATTAACGGAAGGCTGGGAAGGTATTTTTGCAGTAGGCCGAGGCTCAGAACGCACCTCTGCAATGTTACAATTAGATTTTAACCCGACAGGTGATGAGAATGCGCCAGTTTTCGCTTGTCTCGTCGGGAAGGGAATTACATTTGATTCAGGTGGTTACAGCTTAAAACCATCGAATTTTATGTCTGCCATGAAATCAGATATGGGGGGAGCGGCGACCATCACAGGGGCTCTTGGGCTGGCGATGATGCGAGGCGTAAATAAAAGAATTAAGCTGATTTTATGCTGTGCTGAAAATATGGTTTCTGGACGAGCGCTGAAATTAGGTGATGTGATTACTTATAAAAATGGTAAAACGGTAGAAATCATGAATACCGATGCCGAAGGACGCTTGGTTTTGGCTGATGGGCTTATTTATGCCTCAGAACAAAAACCTACGCTCATTATTGATTGTGCGACGCTGACCGGAGCGGCGAAAAATGCGTTAGGTAATGATTACCATGCCATGCTTAGCTTTGATGAGTCATTAGCGCATCAAGCTCTTAATGCCGCTAAAGAAGAGCACGAAGGCTTATGGCCTTTGCCTTTAGCTGAATTTCACCGTGATATGCTACCGTCTAATTTTGCCGATTTATCTAACATCTCATCGGGCGATTACTCACCAGGAGCGAGTACCGCAGCGGCATTCTTATCTTATTTTGTTGATAATTATCAACAAGGATGGTTGCATTTTGACTGTGCTGGAACTTATCGTAAATCGGCGAGTGACAAATGGCCCGCTGGAGCAACCGCGATGGGAGTTAAAACGCTTGCACGCCTACTAGTAGAACAGGCGAAATAATTTTTTACCTTCCTATCATAAAGGAAATAGAAGCCTATTAAGTTAGGCTTCTTATAACGATAAGAACTAGAAGGATATTTAATGGCTCTTGAAAAAACATTTTCTATTATTAAACCGGATGCAGTAAAGCGTAACTTAATTGGTGAAATTTATCACCGTATTGAGCAAGCAGGGCTACGGATCATTGCCGCTAAAATGGTGCACTTAACCGAGCAGCAAGCGAGTGGTTTTTATGCTGAGCATGAGGGCAAACCCTTTTTTGCTGAATTGAAAAAATTCATGACATCAGGCCCGATCATGGTTCAGGTACTTGAGGGAGAAAATGCGATTTCTCGCTATCGAGAGTTAATGGGAACCACCAACCCAGAAGATGCTGCTTGTGGTACGCTACGAGCTGATTATGCCTTGAGTATGCGTTATAACTCGGTGCATGGCAGTGATAGCCCAGAGTCAGCGGCGCGTGAAATCGAGTTTTTCTTTCCTGAAAGTGAAATTTGCTTACGATTAGATTCTTGATTTTTTAATCGTTTTATTTAAAGGCCCTCGGTGTAATCGGGCCTTTTGTGTGTATCAGGTTTAGTCAACAGGCCCTAGGGATAACGTGTCAAACACCTACTTATGGCAAGGTTTTTCGGCTCTTGTCGCGACTGCATAAAGGCTGTACAATTCGCGCCCTTAATTCTTGTTCCATCTCTGAGAGGCCACATGACCATGCAAAAAGTCAATCTACTCGATTTTGATCGTAAAGGCTTACGTACCTACTTTGCTGAAGAGTTAGGTGAAAAAGCTTTTCGTGCCGATCAAGTCATGAAGTGGATCTATCACTTTGGTTGTGATGACTTTGAAAAAATGACCAATATCAACAAGACATTACGCGAGAAATTACAAGCAAATTGCGAAATTAAAGCCCCTTATGTCTCTCAGGCTCAGCACTCTAATGATGGAACGATAAAATGGGCGATGCGTGTTGGAGATCAAGATGTTGAAACCGTCTATATCCCAGAGGAAGACCGTGCCACCTTGTGTGTCTCCTCTCAAGTTGGCTGTGCATTAGAATGTAAATTCTGTTCAACGGCTCAGCAAGGTTTTAACCGAAATCTACGTGTATCTGAAATTATTGGCCAAGTTTGGCGGGCTGCGCGTGAAATCGGTTTAGAAAAAGAAACAGGCCGACGTCCTATTACCAATGTGGTGATGATGGGGATGGGGGAACCTCTGTTGAACATGAAAAACCTGATCCCAGCGTTAGAAATTATGTTAGATGATCTAGGTTTTGGGTTATCAAAACGCCGTGTCACCGTCTCGACCTCTGGTGTGGTGTCTGGACTCGATCAAATGACGGGACAAATTGACGTCGCCTTAGCGATTTCTTTACATGCTCCCAATGATCAATTGCGTAGCGATATTATGCCGATCAATGATCGGTGGAATATCCAAGATTTCTTGGCATCAGTTCGTCGTTATATTGCTTCATCCAATGCTAACCGTGGCAAAGTAACGGTAGAGTATGTCTTGCTTGATCATGTTAATGACGGCACCGAGCACGCGCATGAACTGGCTCAATTAATGAAAGATACGCCTTGTAAGATCAACTTAATCCCGTTTAATCCTTATCCTGGTTCGCCTTATAAAAAACCAAGCAATTCAAGGATTGATCGTTTCCAAAAAACGCTGATGCAATATGAACATACGGTAACAGTCCGTAAAACGCGAGGCGATGATATTGATGCTGCATGTGGACAATTAGTGGGAGAGGTTATCGACCGAACTAAGCGGACAAAATTGAAGGCACAGGCAGAGCAAATGATTCCAGTCAAAGCAATTTAATCTATGAGATAAGGCAGATTCAGTTCTGCCTTATCGGGAATACCGATGTCCCAATAAGTCCAATGATCATCCTCTTATTTTAACATTGACCCTGTTTGGGGCGTGTTTTTGTTACGTTTTCATGTCAATTTAACGAAAAATATTGACCTGGCTGTAATTTCTTTCCCAAATCAATGTTGTTTAGCGCTTAATATCCATTAGAATGATTTCTAACACTGCGTTCGAGTTTAATATCGAATAGAATATACGTGATATCCCAATCGCTTGGGGATTAGGACAACGCTTATTCGCCCTATTGATTAAAATATGGTGAGCTATTTAGCAAAGTCATTGCTTGCAAGTGAAAAAGGATCATTAAATTTTCCCTGTTCAAGTTACGCTTGCTTTACGCAACGAACAATCAATATAAAAACAAGCCAAAGCACGTGACGTGAACAAGAACATAAGAGATTAGTACTGCGGATGAACACAGAACAAGACAACAGCATCGACAATAAGCCATTAATACAACCGGGAACTTTACTGAAACAGAAGCGTGAGGCATTAGGGCTTAGCCAAAAGCAGATCGCTGATCGTTTGCGTTTGCGGGCCGCTATTATTCGCAATATCGAAGAGAATCAGTTTGATTCTGATTTAGTCTCGACTTTTATTCGTGGTTATCTGCGCTCTTATGCGAGAGCCGTGGGTGTTAATGAACTCGATATTATGGATGCTTATGAAGCCAATTGTGCAAGCGAGCCTCAAGAACAAAAAATGCAGAGTTTTTCTCGCAAGACCAAGCGCGCTAAACACGATAATCGCATTATGACCATTACTTGGATTATTGTTTTAGTGATTATTGGTATGTCTTCACTCTGGTGGTGGCAAAATAATCAGCAAGACAGCTTGTTACCAGCCAATAATCTCCCCATTAACTCAAATGAAATCGATACTGCACCACCAGTGGTTGAGGCGAGTTCTGAATTTGCTACGGTAAGCGAATTAACTCAAGCGCAAGAGCAAGAGGCATCAACGAGTGATATTGAAGCGATTGAGCCTGTTGAACCCATTGCTTCCATTGAGGATGACGCTGAAGCTCAAGTTATTGCTGATCAAACGATAGCCGCTGTAGAAACGGTGCCCAATAATCTACTTACAATGCATTTTTCTGCAGATTGTTGGATTCAAGTTAAAGATGCCACGGGGAAAACGTTATCGACCGGAATAAAAAAAGCCGGTCAAACCGTCAATTTACAGGGAGAAACACCCTTACAAGTTATTCTTGGTGCGCCTGAGGGCGTTTCCGTTACATTTGCGAGTGAACCTATCGACCTTTCTGGGTATACTTCAGGTAAAGTAGCTAGATTCACCTTACCTTAGACAATATTATGCAATACGAGTCTCCTATCAAACGTCGCCCATCGACACGTATTTATGTGGGTGATGTACCCATTGGCGATGGTGCCCCCATCGCCGTACAATCCATGACTAACACCAGAACAACGGATGTAGCAGCCACGGTTGCTCAGATCAAAGCGTTGGAAAAAGTAGGCGCTGATATCGTACGGGTATCGGTTCCGACAATGGATGCCGCAGAAGCATTTAGGCTGATTAAACAACAAGTCTCGGTTCCTTTAGTGGCTGACATTCATTTCGATTACCGTATTGCGCTAAAAGTCGCAGAGTACGGTGTCGACTGCTTGCGAATTAATCCTGGTAACATTGGCAACGAGGATCGGATTCGTTCGGTGGTTGATTGTGCCCGTGATAAAGGCATCCCAATTCGCATTGGCGTAAATGGTGGATCGCTAGAAAAAGAGATCCAGATGAAATATGGCGAGCCAACTCCTGAAGCTCTCGTCGAGTCGGCAATGCGCCATGTGGATATTCTTGATCGGCTAAACTTCGATCAATTCAAAGTTAGTGTAAAGGCCTCGGATGTTTTTCTCGCTGTTGATTCCTATCGATTACTCGCGACCAAAATTGACCAGCCGCTGCATTTAGGCATTACGGAAGCCGGTGGTGCACGTGCCGGTTCAGTCAAATCAGCGGTTGGCTTAGGTATGTTACTCGCGGAGGGGATTGGTGACACGCTACGTATTTCTTTAGCGGCTAATCCAGTTGAAGAGATCAAAGTGGGGTTTGATATTCTTAAATCTTTACGTATCCGCTCTCGAGGGATTAACTTCATCGCTTGTCCTAGCTGTTCTCGTCAAGAGTTTGATGTGATTGGCACCGTCAATGCACTTGAACAGCGATTAGAAGATGTTTTAACTCCGATGGATGTTTCCATTATTGGCTGTGTAGTCAATGGCCCCGGAGAAGCAGAAGTTTCTCATTTAGGGCTTGCGGGTAGTAATAAGAAAAGTGCCTTTTATGAAGATGGCGTGCGTCAAAAAGAGCGTTTTGATAACGATGATCTCGTTGCTCAACTTGAAGCCAAAATTCGCGCCAAAGCCGCTCAATTAGATGCAAACAATCGCATCGATATTCAGCAACTCGAACAAGATTAATCTCAACGATATTACGGTAAGTACAGTGGCAAAGACTATTCAAGCAATTCGAGGTATGAACGACTGCCTCCCAACTCAGTCTCCGCTTTGGCAAAAAGTGGAAGGCGTGGTAAAAAACGTGATCAGCGCATACGGCTACAGTGAAGTGCGTATGCCGATCGTTGAGATGACGCATCTATTTAGCCGCGCGATTGGCGAAGTGACCGATGTGGTTGAAAAAGAGATGTACACTTTTGAAGATCGCAATGGGGATAGCTTAACGCTGCGTCCAGAGGGAACGGCTGGTTGTGTTCGTTCTGGGATTGAAAATGGCCTACTGTATAACCAAGAACAACGCTTATGGTACATGGGGCCAATGTTCCGTCACGAGCGGCCACAAAAGGGTCGTTATCGTCAATTTCATCAATGCGGTGTGGAAGTCTTTGGTATTGATGGGCCAGATGTCGATGCGGAACTGATCATGATGACTGCGCGTTTATGGCGTGAACTCGGCATTGCTAATCATGTTCGTTTGGAACTGAACTCGATCGGCTCATTAGAGGCCCGAGCGAATTATCGTAGTGCATTAATTGATTATTTAGAGCAATACCAAGCCATCTTAGATGATGATTGTAAACGCCGTATGTACACCAACCCCTTGCGTGTTTTAGATACAAAGAATCCAGAGGTACAAGCGGTATTAGGTGATGCGCCTAAGCTTTCTGACTATCTGGATTTCGATTCTAAACAACATTTTGCAGGGTTATGTGAACTTCTTGACGCAGCTGGTATCGAATATACCGTCAATGAACGTTTGGTCCGTGGGTTGGATTATTATAATCGAACCGTATTTGAATGGATCACAGAAAGTTTAGGGGCGCAGGGCACGGTGTGTGGTGGTGGCCGCTATGATGGACTGGTTGAGCAACTTGGTGGAAAACCAACCCCGGCGGTTGGTTTCGCGATGGGGCTTGAGCGCTTGGTATTGATGATGGAAACGTTGGGCAATACAGACGTTCGTCGTCAGGTCGATGTTTATGTTGTCACTGCGGGTGAAGGCACCATGATGGCGGGTATGAAACTGGCTGAGCATTTGCGTGAACAGTTACCAGCACTACGAGTCATGAATCACTGTGGTGGTGGTAGCTTTAAAAAACAATTTAAGCGTGCTGATAAAGTCGGTGCAGCGGTTGCGTTGGTTTTAGGTGAAAATGAAGTCCTAGAGCAAACCGTTGTGCTAAAAGATTTACTTGGTGGGGAACAAACCACCTTCTCTCAAAATGAGATTGCAAGCCAGTTGGCGCATCTTATCGAACAACACTAATTTTTGAGATTTCTGATTTTAAGAGGACAGGAAGTGGAACTCTACGATACCGAAGAACAACAAGTTGAAGCAATCAAAGATTGGTGGAAAGAAAACGGTAAAGCGGTCATTTTAGGTGCCGTTATTGGTTTAGGTGGACTGTTTGGTTGGCGTTATTACCAGCAGTCTGTGATTGCTGGGCAAGAAGCAGCTTCAGAAAACTACACCCAGGTTATGCAGAACTTAGCGCAAAAAGGCGTTGAGGCTGAATCAGACATACAGCGTTTTATTGCAAGCCACAATCAATCGGAATATGCCGTGTTAGCTGCCATGCAGTTAGCTAAAATACAGGTTGAAGCCGGTCATTTGGATGAAGCATTAGCGCAACTTGAATGGGCTAAAAATACGACCCAAGATGCCGCGCTAAAACCACTGTTGAGCTATCGTGTTGCTCGCTTACAGGCAGAGCAAGGGCAAAGTGATGATGCTCTGGCTGAGCTTGCCACAATAAAAGAGCAAAGTTGGGCTGGGCGAGTGGCTGAGCTACGTGGTGATATCGCTTTGCGTATGGGTGACAAAGACACAGCTTATACTGCTTATACTGAAGCTCAGCAAGCGAGTGACGCGAGCCAAACCTTGCAAATAAAACTGGATGATCTAGCCAGATAAGGGCATGACTTGATGAAGAAAATGTTCAACAAAGTGCTTTTGTCAGCGGCCATGTTAGGAGCATTGGTCGGGTGCTCAGGCGAAGAAGAAAATATCATCATGGCCCCTCTTCCGCTGGTTAAGAGTGAATTTACCCCACAATCCGTGTGGCGCAGTTCGATCGGAGATGGGGTGGGGCATTATTTTTCAAACCTTGCTCCAGAATACGCTTACGATAAGATTTTTGTCGCCAACCGTGAAGGGGAAGTGAAAGCGCTGAATCCTGAAAATGGGCAGCCATTCTGGCGCGTTCGTCTTCAAGGTGACGTTCCTGCTCGTCTTTCTGGCGGTATCACTGCCGCTTATGGACAACTATTTATTGGCAGTGAGAATGGCGAAGTCATTGCGTTGGATGCTGAGAGTGGCAATGTTAATTGGCGGGCAAATATCGAAGGTGAAGTGCTGGCTCCGGTAGCCGCGGATAATAATTTTATTATCGCCAATAGCAGCCGAGGAATCTTAGTGGCTTTAGATGCTAGCACGGGCGAACAAAAGTGGACCATAAGTACCGATGTACCAAGCCTCACGTTACGTGGTGATAGCCAACCTGTCACAACATCAGGCGGAGTTTTTTGGGGCACACCGAGTGGCCGTCTTGCGGCTGCAATTGTTGAACGAGGCCAACTGATTTGGCAGTTACCGGTCGGGCAGCCTAAAGGCGCAACAGAAATCGATCGACTTGTGGATGTGGATGCAGCACCACTGATTATTGGTGCTAACTTATACACGATCGGCTTTAATGGCCAATTGATGGCTATTGATTTACGTTCAGGAAATCCGCTATGGAAACGTAACTATTCATCAACAACCAACATGGCCAGTGATGGTAGTCGCTTATTTTTGATTACTGATAAAGATCATGTTGTTGCTGTCGATGCGCGAAGCGGTACCGAATTGTGGAGCAATAAGCAGCTAGAACATCGTTTATTAACGGCACCTAAAATTATTGATGGTTATGTGGTTGTTGGGGACAGCGAAGGCTATTTACATTGGTTTGATCGTGGCAGTGGTGAATTTGTCGCACAGCAACTCATTCATAAAAGTGGTTTTGCAGTCGGACCGTTGGCTTTAGATGACGGATACCTAGTGATCACACGGGATGGTAAAATAAAGAAACTGACGATCCGTCAATAAATCGTGATACAATTCACAGTTGGCTCCTAGCTGGAAACAGTTGGGAGCCGTTTTGTTGAAATAAACCTTGAGTTTATATACCCAAATGACTTGTGAATACTAAGCTTAATTACAAAGTCGCGAAGTTATTTCAGTATAATTACATAAGAAAAGAATCATTATTGAGGTTGTTATGATACCTGTTGTTGCTCTTGTTGGGCGTCCTAATGTAGGTAAATCGACGCTATTTAACCGACTCACCCGTACACGAGATGCACTGGTAGCGGACTTTCCTGGTTTAACGCGTGATCGAAAATACGGTCAAGCTAAGTTAGGTGAACATGAATTTATTGTGATTGATACTGGTGGTATTGATGGCAGTGAAGAAGGTGTAGAAACCAAGATGGCGCAGCAATCGTTAGCGGCGATTGATGAAGCGGATGTCGTCCTATTTATGGTTGATGGCCGTGCTGGACTGACGGTTGCTGATGAAGCCATTGCCCAGCATTTACGTCGAATTGAAAAGCATGCCATTTTAGTGGTCAATAAAGTTGACGGTATTGATGCGGATTCCGCTAGCGCGGAATTTTGGCAGTTAGGCATGGGCCAGCAAATGTATCATATTGCGGCAGCACATGGCCGTGGTGTGGGAGCATTGATTGATCGAGTTTTGAGTCCTTTAGCTGAGCAGATGCTTGAGCAAGGTGGTGAACTAGAAGATTTAACTCAATTTGAAGACCATGAGCCAGAGCAAGTTGATTATACCGAAGAAGAAGCGGAAGCGGTCTATCAGCGTTTGCAAGATCAACCCATTAAGTTAGCGATCATTGGACGACCTAATGTGGGGAAATCGACCTTAACCAATCGTATTTTGGGGGAGGAGCGAGTGGTGGTTTATGACATGCCAGGTACCACGAGAGACTCGATTTATATTCCCATGCAGCGTGATGAGCGTGAATATGTACTGATCGATACCGCGGGAGTTCGCCGCCGCAAACGTATTAATGAAACGGTAGAAAAATTTTCTGTCGTCAAAACCTTAAAAGCAATAGAAGATGCTAACGTTGTTCTACTTGTTGTCGATGCTCGAGAAAATATCTCTGATCAAGATCTAAGCTTGCTAGGGTTTGCGCTTAATGCTGGGCGCTCTATCGTCATTGCTGTCAATAAATGGGATGGGTTGACCACTGATATTAAAGAGCAAGTGAAGAAAGAGCTGGATCGTCGTTTAGGCTTTGTCGATTTTGCTCGTATTCACTTTATTTCTGCTTTACATGGAACGGGTGTTGGACACTTGTTTGAGTCCGTACAAGAAGCTTATCGATCTGCGACCACTCGTGTGGGTACATCAGTACTGACGCGCATTATGAAGATGGCAACCGATGATCACCAACCGCCTTTAATCCGTGGTCGACGCGTGAAGCTAAAATATGCTCATGCTGGTGGATATAATCCACCGATTATTGTTATTCACGGTAACCAAGTGAATGACTTACCAGATTCGTATAAACGTTATTTAATGAACTACTACCGTAAATCATTAGATATTATGGGAACTCCGATTCGAATTCAGTTCCAAAATAGTGAAAACCCATTTGAGACCAAATCAAATAAATTGACTTTATCCCAAGAGCGTAAACGTAAACGCTTAATGAATATGGTCAAAGATCGTCGTAAATAAACCTTAAAAACCCAAGCATTGTGCTTGGGTTTTTCTTTATCTTTTCTTAGTTCCGCGCCTTACACCTCTCTGTTTTGTACTGTTTTGATCGCTGCTTTTATTTTCCTTATTCAGGTGGCAGCGTGACTTTGGGCATCTGCCTACGATTCACCTAGTTGCCATATTTCTCCTAGTGAGATCACTTAATGATCGTTTTATTAAATTCTAATAATTAGAGTATTTTTGTTTTAATTGGTTTTTTTATCTGTTTAAAATCCAAATGCAGAATATGTAACTTATGCTTTCGGTGTGTGGTGATATAAATGTTCTTTTTGCTGGTGATCGCTGCTCATGCTGAAGAAAGCAAAAGATCAGCCTATGATCGCTTCTATTTGGTCGGGGAGATCATTTTCAGCGTCAATGTACGATCTAAATCCGTTCGATTTGTACTCTTAAGCTATAGCTATTATGATTCAAGAAAAAATAGCATCGGAAATAAACCATGAATGAATTATGTCCGCAGTGTGCGGATACATTAAAGTGGGATGGCCAGTATCACTGCGTGAGTTGTCAGGTTCACTATAAAAAAATAGCGCATTGTCCTGATTGTGATCAAGAGTTAGCAAAACTCCAAGCATGTGGCGCTGCTAACTACTTTTGTAATCGGTGCAATGAGTTGAAATCTAAATCGCGGGTTCGTGCTGAATTTCAGAAAATCGACTAATTTACTGTGGAATGTATCGCTTCTTGTGCAAGTCGTGTCACAAGTTTATCGCCCGTTTTGACTTCATCTGCACGGCGGATCACTTTTCCTTGCTCATTTTGAGTGATTGAATAACCACGCGATAAAGTGGCTAATGGGCTGACGGTATGCAATTTGTCAATCAGTAGCGTATAACGATGGCGAGAGGTAACGAGGGCTCGTTCCATTGCGGCTGTTAATTGGCGTTCGCATAAATTCAAGCGGTATTTTTGAGCTTGTAGCTGCTTTTCTGGAGACAGTCGTTGCAGATGATGGTATGAGTTTACAACCTGTTGATGCGCGGTCGACAAACGGCGTTGGATGGCTCTTTCTAAACGAAAGTTTAGCTCGTCTAATTGTTGTTGTTGACGTTGTAACCGATGAATCGGGTGGTGCTTATCCAACTGATGTTGTCGCTGTTTAAGGCCGGTGTATTGCTGAGTTAAATAGTAGCGCATGCCACTTGCTAATTTATGTTGATAATTAGCAAATGTTTGTTTTTTATGGCTATTATCTCGACTAACCATTTCAGCGGCCGCTGACGGAGTTGGGGCTCGCATGTCTGCAACGAAATCTGCAATCGTGACATCAATTTCATGCCCGACGGCACTGATGATCGGAATTTGACTTGCCGCTATCGTTCTCGCCACAATTTCATGGTTAAAGCACCAGAGATCTTCTAGCGAGCCACCACCGCGTCCCACGATCAATACATCACATTCTGCGCGAGAATTAGCACAGCCAATGGCCTGAGCAATACTGATTGCAGCTTCACTACCTTGCACTATGGTCGGATAAATAATGATCGGCAGGCTTGGATCGCGGCGTTTCAGCACCTGCAAAATATCGTGCAGAGCAGCTCCGGTTTTTGAGGTGATCACGCCCACACAGCGCGGGTGTTCTGGCAGTGGTTTTTTGAGTGATTGCGCAAATAACCCTTCTGCGGCCAGTTGCATTTTTAGTTGTTCAAATTCTTGTTGTAGCCGTCCATCGCCTTCAGGCTGCATACTTTCAATGATAATTTGATAATCGCCACGAGGCTCATACAAAGAGAGCCTAGCTTTGACTAACACTTGTTGGCCGTTCTGAGGCTTAAAACGAACAAGACGGTTATTCCCTTTGAACATGGCACATTTCACTTGGGCGCGACTATCTTTCAGGCTTAAATACCAGTGGCCAGAAACAGGTGCAGAAAAATTAGAAATTTCGCCGATTAACCATATAACGCCCATTTCATTTTCGAGCAACAACCGGACTTCTGCATTTAGGCGGGAAACAGTATAAATATTTTGATTAGTCAAGGAGGGCACCGCTAATTGAACCAGACGTGAGTATGGAAATTAGCGGCAATATAATACATAGCAAGGGGGGGATTGCAAATTAAAATTAAAAAAATGAGTGGTCAATCGATTGCTCTGGGCGTATAATCCATCCGCAATATCAAATCTAAATCCCTTTATTATGCGAAACGATAAAGTGGATTTAATACTCTTTAACATCTATGTTGTGAGATATTGCAAATGCTACGAATTGCTAAAGAAGCACTAACTTTCGATGACGTTTTACTCGTTCCTGCACACTCTACTGTTCTGCCGAACACAGCCGATCTTCGCACTCGACTTACCAAAAACATCACGCTAAATATTCCTATGATTTCAGCGTCTATGGATACAGTAACAGAAGCGCGCCTAGCAATTGCTCTTGCACAAGAAGGTGGTTTGGGCTTTATCCATAAAAACATGTCCATTGAACAGCAAGCTGAAGAAGTCCGCCAAGTTAAGATCTTTGAAGCGGGTATCGTCACCAACCCAGTTACAGTTCGTCCAGATGCAACGATTGCCGATGTCATGAGCTTAACCAAAAAACATGGTTTTGCTGGCTTCCCTGTGGTGTCTGAAAATCACGAATTGGTTGGCATCATTACCGGGCGAGACGTTCGTTTTGTGACAGACCTTTCTAAATCGGTTTCAGATGTGATGACACCGAAAGATCGCCTAGCAACGGTTAAAGAAGGCGCTTCTCGTGAAGACGTTCAAGAACGGATGCATAAAGCGCGTGTTGAAAAAGTTCTTGTCGTCAATGACGATTTCCAATTAACCGGTATGATCACGGCAAAAGATTTCTATAAAGCAGAAAGTAAACCCAATGCTTGTAAAGATGAGCAAGGTCGCTTACGGGTTGGCGCAGCTGTTGGAGCCGCTCCTGGCAATGAAGAGCGCGTGAAAGCGTTAGTGGAAGCTGGCGTGGATGTCTTACTGATCGATTCTTCTCATGGCCATTCTGAAGGTGTACTGCAACGTATTCGTGAAACTCGAGCGGCTTATCCTGATCTCGATATTATCGGTGGTAATGTCGCAACAGCGGAAGGTGCTCGCGCATTGATTGAAGCTGGTGTTAGTGCGGTTAAAGTGGGTATTGGCCCTGGGTCTATCTGTACCACACGTATTGTGACTGGGGTTGGTGTTCCTCAAGTGACTGCCATTGCCGATGCGGCGGGTGTTGCCAATGAGTATGGTATCCCTGTTATTGCTGATGGTGGCATTCGTTTCTCGGGTGATATTTCAAAAGCGATTGCTGCCGGCGCATCTTGTGTGATGGTTGGCTCCATGTTTGCTGGCACCGAAGAAGCACCCGGTGAAGTGATCCTGTATCAAGGTCGTTCTTATAAAGCTTACCGTGGCATGGGATCGCTTGGTGCGATGTCTAAAGGCTCTTCTGATCGTTACTTCCAAACCGATAATGCGGCAGACAAATTAGTTCCTGAAGGTATTGAAGGCCGTATTGCTTATAAAGGCCTCCTTAAAGAGATCGTCCATCAACAGATGGGGGGGCTTCGTTCATGCATGGGGCTAACCGGATCGGCAAGTATTGAAGCACTGCGTACGCAAGCACAATTTGTCCGAATTTCAGGAGCGGGCATGAAAGAGTCTCACGTCCATGACGTACAGATTTCAAAAGAAGCCCCTAATTATCGTATGGGTTAAACGTAAACGTTTGCTTTTTTCCTTGATGACCTATCGAGAGGCGGGTAGACTCGCCTCCGTTTCTTAATTTAGCTGATAAGATTGCTTAATAATGACCAAGAATATTCATGATCAACGAATCCTTATTCTAGACTTCGGTTCTCAATATACTCAACTGGTAGCTCGTCGTGTCCGTGAAATCGGGGTGTACTGCGAATTATGG
Organism: Vibrio sp. V30_P3S12P165; assembly: GCF_009904905.1. Lineage (NCBI taxonomy): Bacteria > Pseudomonadati > Pseudomonadota > Gammaproteobacteria > Vibrionales > Vibrionaceae > Vibrio > Vibrio sp. V30_P3S12P165. Next base: position 106,651 of record NZ_WXWH01000036.1, read on the forward strand.
AGCTGGGATGTCGCAGCTGCCGATATTCGAGAGTTTAACCCTGACGGCATTATTTTGTCTGGTGGCCCTGAAAGCGTAACTGAGCTTAACTCACCTCGCGCACCTCAATATGTATTTGATTCAGGCGTGCCAGTCTTTGGTGTGTGCTATGGCATGCAAACCATGGCTGAGCAGTTGGGGGGCCGCGTGGCTAGCTCAAACGAGCGTGAGTTCGGCTACGCACAAGTTAATGTTTCAGGCCAGTCGGCATTATTTAAAGATCTTGAAGCAATTCAAGATGTTTGGATGAGTCACGGTGATAAAGTGGTGGAAATTCCAGCCGATTTCGTAAAAATTGGTGAAACCGAAACTTGCCCATACGCAGCAATGGCCAATGAAGAGAAGAAATACTATGGGGTTCAGTTCCACCCAGAAGTAACGCATACTAAAAATGGCCTAAAAATGCTCGAGAATTTTGTACTCGATATTTGTGGTTGTGAGCGACTATGGACTTCTGAATCCATCATTGAAGATGCGATTGCCCGTATTAAAGCGCAAGTGGGTGATGATGAAGTGATCCTCGGCCTTTCTGGTGGGGTCGATTCTTCTGTCGTTGCGATGCTAGTCCACCGTGCGATTGGCGATAAACTGACTTGTGTCTTCGTCGACAACGGCCTACTACGTCTCAATGAAGGCCAACAAGTGATGGACATGTTTGGCAATAAATTTGGCCTAAACATCATCAAAGTGGATGCGGAAGAACGCTTCCTATCAGCTTTAGAAGGCAAAGCAGATCCTGAAGAGAAGCGTAAAACCATTGGTCATGTTTTTGTTGAAGTCTTTGATGAACAAGCTAAAAAACTTAAAAATGCCAAATGGTTAGCACAAGGTACGATTTATCCAGATGTAATTGAGTCAGCTGCATCAAAAACGGGTAAAGCGCATGTCATCAAATCACATCACAACGTAGGTGGTTTACCTGACGACATGGAAATGGGGCTAGTTGAGCCATTACGCGAACTGTTTAAAGATGAAGTGCGTAAGATTGGCCTAGAGCTTGGTTTGCCATACAACATGCTTTATCGTCATCCATTCCCAGGGCCAGGCCTTGGTGTGCGTGTACTGGGCGAAATTAAGAAAGAGTATTGCGATTTGCTACGCCGTGCTGACGCTATCTTTATTGAAGAGCTGCATAATGCCGATTTGTACAATAAAGTATCGCAAGCGTTTACCGTTTTCTTACCCGTGCGCTCGGTTGGTGTCATGGGTGATGGCCGTAAATACGACTGGGTTGTGTCACTACGTGCAGTTGAAACGATCGACTTTATGACCGCTCATTGGGCGCATTTACCTTATGATTTCTTAGGTAAGGTGTCGAATCGAATCATCAATGAAGTCGATGGCATTTCTCGCGTGGTGTATGACATCTCCGGTAAGCCACCAGCGACCATTGAGTGGGAGTAGGCTTAGTTGTAAAAACTAGCCAAGTCCTTATAAAATAAAAATGCCAGTCAGTATTATTGACTGGCATTTTTTTATGGTTGTATCAGTTCACAGCGATGAAGGCGTTCTATTTTGGGAGATAGAGGCTGCACAACACCGGATACGGCCAGAAGATAAAAGCGATTGCCGTTAAAATGGAGGTATTCCCAAACAGGTTGGCTGGAGCAGATCAGCTTTGCTTTGTTTAAAAAAAAAGGCTAAAATCAGAAGGCTCTTTAGTGTTAATTTGGATTGAATTTTCAGTAGTTTAATCTAGTTTGGCGATGCGCTAAACTCTCATTTATTGGGCAGATTTGCAGTTGCGGAACAAAATTTTAGACCCGCAACCGCTGCTCATCCTTCGCAGACGCTTGCGGATCTAAAATTTTGTTCCGCGGCTTCGAGTAAAGAGCTCTGAGTGACTTGGGAGGAAACTCCCAAGTCACCTTCAATAAAGTAAACAATTAATGGATTTGAAACTTTATCAATATCTTGAAAGTCAAAACTCTAACTTTACGAATCTTTTAAGAGCGACCCCATCAAAACACTACAAGGTTTACAAGATCCCCAAGAAGCGACTTGGTTTTCGTACTATCGCTCAACCTACACCCGCGGTTAAGGTAATCCAAAAGCAGATCGTAGACTATCTGATACCTAAAACTTCTATTCATACATCTGCTTTGGCTTATGTATCGGGAAAAGGGATAAAAGATAATGCGCTCCAACATGTAAAGTCAGACTATTTACTGAAAGTGGATTTAGAGAACTTCTTTAATAGCATAACACCGAAAATGCTTGTTAAGGCTCTAAAGCATCAAGGCATTAATATATCTCAAACTGATATTATGGTTTTGAGTCAGTTTCTTTTTTGGAACATTACAAAAAAAACAAATGGAAAGTTAGTTCTTAGCGTTGGTGCTCCTAGTTCCCCATTTGTATCAAATCTAGTTATGTTTGCTTTTGATCAGAGAATGTCTAAATTGTGCAGAAGTACAGGTATAACATACACTCGTTATGCAGATGATCTGACTTTTTCTACGACTCATAAAAATATTTTGTTTCAGCATTTGAATGAAGTGAGAAAAGTGCTGAAGAAAGAGTTCGGTGCAAGATTAGTTTTGAACGAATCAAAGACGGTTTTTTCATCTAAAGCTCATAATAGACATGTAACAGGAGTTACTCTAACTAACAATAATAAGATTTCTTTGGGCAGAGATAAAAAAAGGTATATATCATCTCTGATTCACAAGTTTAAGCTTGGGCTCCTGGATCAAGAAGATATATATCATTTACAAGGTTTGATATCGTATGCCAAGCATATTGAAGTGAGATTTTTACGCAATATGTCATTGAAATATGGCGCTAATGTTCTTGATTCGATCAGAAAATACTCTGGAGAAGATGATGCCTAGTACCCCAAATCGGCAGATTAATAAAATAGTATCGAAATCGGAGTCTGGTAGCTTTGCGGCTTCTGCGCAGTTAGTGCAGATATACTCTGAGGGCATGATGGGGGCACCTGTCGATGTCGAAAAGGTTCACTACTATCGTATAAAATGTGCCGAGCAGCTAACTAGTGCAAACCTAAGATTGGCTTCATTAAAATTAATGGGCTACCGTGGGTTTGAGTCCTTAGATATTCCTTTCAGTCAAAAATCAAATGTTACTGTGCTTGTTGGTAACAATGGTAGTGGTAAGTCTAGTGTACTAGATGCCATTCAAAAATCTCTTACACACTTTGTTTCGCGTTTATCTACAAGATCTTACAATGGCGATCAGTTAGATGAGTTCGATATTTCCAATGGTGCAACTTTTGCGACAGTCATTCCTGAGTTTAAGGTTGCGGAAACTAGTTTTAGTTTCGAACTATCTCAGAGTCGTCCAATGATAGAGCCTAGGAAAAAAAGTAAGTTTACGGAGTTAAATGAAATTGGAAATTTGTACCGCCTTGCGAATACTGAAAAAAAAGAGCTTTCACTCCCTCTGTTAGCTAGTTATACCGTAGAAAGGGCTAATGATGTTACGACCAAGGATATTGAAGAATCTGACGAAATACTGAGCAGTCATACTTGGGACAAATCTAAAGCTTATAGTAAAAGCTTAACAGGGAAGGCTGACTTCAAACTGTTCTTTCGTTGGTTTAAAGAGCAAGTTGAGTCTGAGAATGATGAAAGTAGTGACATTAAAGTTATTAAAGCGCAGATAGAATCGAAAGAAAGTGAAATTAACAGTTCTTTAATGAAGTCTATTTTGTCTAACCCTGAAACTGTCGAAACTGGTGAAATCTTGATCAAGCAGTACGAGGATCAGATTAATGAGCTTCAAGAACAGCTGAATGAGAAATCTAATGTTGGAAATAAATCGTTAGATAGTGTGAGAAACGCAATTTATAAATTCCTTCCTGGTTTTTCTGATCTCAAGCTGAAAAGAGCTCCATTGGATATGGTTGTTAAAAAAGATGGCCAAGAGTTTAGCGTATTACAATTGTCTCAAGGTGAAAAAAGCGTTCTTGCGCTAATCGCAGATATAGCGAGAAGACTGACTATGTTGAATCCGTCATTAGCGAACCCACTTGAAGGTAGTGGTTTGGTATTGATTGATGAAGTAGATCTCCATCTCCATCCTTCGTGGCAGCAGAAGATTATGCAAAGGCTAGAAAGTACTTTTCCTAATTTGCAGTTCATAGTTACGACCCACAGCCCACAAGTCTGTCATACACTAGACAGTGACAATATATGGTTACTGAAAGATGGTAAGAAGTTTAATGCTCCTAAAGGTGTTAGAGGAGCGGTGTCCTCGTGGGTATTGAAAAACCTCTTTTATGTAGAAGAACGCCCTCCTGAAGATGATATTACTCAACGTTTCAATAAGTACAAAGAGTTGGTATACGCTGATCAATATGATAGTGCGGAAGCTCTAAAAGCAAGAGAAGTACTGATAGATAATTTTGGGAAAGACTATGACGAAATTGTTGAGTTAGACCTGTATATCGAAAACAAAGAGTGGGAGAAAGAGTTTGAGGAGGATTAACAAATCTACCGAAAGCAACGTTCTCACAGAGTATGCCGCGGAGTTCCCAGACTCTAATTGGGATGAATTTAGGCAACATAATAAGGGAGAATCTTACGCAACTATAAAGACTAAGATTTTTTCGGAACAGTATGAAATTTGCGCATATTGTGAAGTGGGCTTGAAAGGTGAGCCTAACCACAATAAGAGAATAGAACACTTTGTGTCCAAGTCCGACATTTCCTCGTCCAGCAATGTTCATTTAGATTGGTTTAATCTTATTGGAGTTTGTTTAGGGGGGACTGATTATAAAAATCGTGAAGAATATGAGTTGCCTGAAAACTTAAGTTGCGATTCGCATAAAGCGCATATAGAGGAGTTGGAATCGATAGTTGATAAAGATTGGAATGGTAAAGTTCTATCTCCTTTAAGTATTCTTCAGGATCATGGGTTGTTTGATTTTGATAAAGTTACAGGTAATCTGACACCGAATTTACAAGCATGTAACGAGCAAGTTATAGAAGGCAATGTGCATGAGACGACACTATTGCTTGTTGAGGAAACAATAAGAGTTTTTAACTTGAATTGTGAAAGGCTAAGCGCAGCTCGCTTAAAATTATTTCGCCAGCTTCAAAATAAAATAAAAACAGCTAGGAAAACTGGCGATATGGGGATTATCGAGAGACTTGTCGCTAGCTGGAAACGAGATTTCCCTCTCTTTTTTCAGACTAGTAGAGATGCAATACTACTCGACAATAAAATCACCTCTAGGTTTTTATGATTATAGTTAAATCTTAAGCAATGGATTTGATTTTACTGGCGAGTTTGGTTAAGGCAGCTTTTCTCTCATCAAAGTAGTCATTATTCTACCTGAGAAGCCGATAACGCCGTAGAAAGGAGCTACAAACGCTGCCCGAAGGGTTCGGCTAAAAGTGTTTTACTCTTTGTTGAGAGGTGTTTTGCCTAGAATAACTGGGCTACAAACCTCTCGCCGCGATTAAAACACTTTTATCTCGAACAAAATTTAACCGCGAAAGATAAACAGACCCTAGAAAGCTACGGATGATTTTGGGTGGTGACAATGAGTATTAAAATCTGGTATTAAAACCGTTGTTCTTCATAAGTATGCTGGGTTGGATGTTTGATATGATGCATTATTTCATGGAAAGCCGCAGAGCTTTGTCCATTGCTTTGATTGAGCTGGTGGCACTCATGAATCAAACTCTTGAGATATGTCCATTGATTTCTGGCCTTGATATTAAGCTCTGAGGGAAGCGCATTACAAATGCGTTGGACACTGTGTTCATGAATGGGAAGCCCAAGTTTGCGTAGATGCAAACTTCGCTCAGTGGCATGATGACTTAGCTGATTGAGTATCGGGATTTGCTGAGCTACGTTGTCGTTTAATGCCACGCTATCAAATGTGAGGTAAATAGATTTTTGTTCTCTAAGTAGCTCTAGCAGCTGTTGGTATAGTTTTATATCGATGCTAATACTGTTAATAACGGCTTGAATTCGTTGAGCTTTGGGTGATGCCATCGTGATATCCTCAATGATAGTCTTACTCGTGTCCCGTATAAAATTGCATTAGCGCTTTTGATAATGCTTTTGAGTCTAGGCTTAATTGACCGTTTGTCAGCGCATTTCTAACTTGCTCTACTTTTGCCATGTCGATGTCTGGAAGAGCGGCCATCTCTTTCTGAGCATGCTCGATTGCTGTTGTGTCCACTTGCACCTGATGCTCTGGTGTTTTGGCTCTAGTTGGCATGTCGACCGTTTTTGTTGTTGTTTGCTGCAAGCTTGTGTGAGATACGTTCCCACCGGCTATTTTATCAATTTTCATGTCATTATCCTCAATCATCCTCTCCTATTGTACTTAGGCGGCCAACAGATGACGATAGTTAAATCGAAATTATGATTTTAAGCTTCAGCTTATTTTTATGTTGAAAGGTATACCCAAACAACTTGGCGTTGCAGGTAGGCGGCAAGTGAGTAACAAATGTGAACAGCCGTAGGCTGGCCTTTGATGAGAGCCACGGATGGCTCTCATCATCTCCATGAGCATAGACAGGCGATGTGATTGGGGTGAACGAACGTAGCCAACACCGCTGCGGCTTCAAGTAGGAAGGGGATATAAAATTGCTTTGTTATTCACGGCCGTGAATATGGATCACTAGAATCGGAAATCAAAATAGCGTTTTTGCTTGATTTTTTCCGGTTACGACGGCACGAATAACGTTTCCTGAACTGATATTTTGTACCTCAATTTGTTTGCCTAAGTATCCATCTTCTAAAGCAATTCCTTTTGTGGTTGCGATAAATCCATCTTTGTTAGCAATTAAAATAATTTCATTACCTTTTTCGATCACGGCGGAGACTTGTACATCACTTTGGCTCAACACGCTGCCACCTCGTATGCGTCTGATGGTTTCGAGACCGATAGCTTGGTTAGGGTCGGTGTAGAAGCTGTCTTGCTTGGTTAATGTTCGACGTTCTACTTTTAGATCGGCGGCAGAGAGTGTGGTATTTCGGTTGATGGTTTTATCTGCTACGACGACAGGTAAAGAGATGCTGGCTTTTATGGTGACATTAATACGCCAAGTATTATTAAGGTCATTACAACTGATGGCACGTTTTAGGTTTCCGATAGGCAGTGAATGATAATCTCGGGTTGAAATAAAAAGGCGTTTTGTACACTTAGGCAAATGCTGGACTGACTTAGGTAGCCATAATTCGTAATTTAGCCGGTAGTGCTGCCAATGTTCATTGCGGGCATAATCGTGCACTTCTTGTTCAAACTGGCTTGAGACATATTGTTTGATTTGGTTTTCAGTCTGGGCTTCCATCGCTAAGCTTGGCAGAGTAAAAAACAACCAGACAGCAAGTAGCATGGTATGGATGGGGTGGCGTTTACCTTGCTTCCTACTGATTTTTTCTCTTTCCGCGTTGCGGAAGTTTGGTTTCCTTTCTTTTTTATAAATCATTGAAAAAAATAACTTATTTGATTGGCATGTATTTTGATTCTTATTAAGTCAGACCGTAAACGACTTAAAGGAAACTTGAATGGCGATCTCATTTGATAGTGCTCTGGGTGTTCATACCGATGCTCTCAACTTTCGTGTTCAGCGTACCAAAGTCCTGGCCAGTAACCTAGCAAATGTTGATACCCCAGGATATTTGGCCAAAGATTTAAGTTTTACAACTGTTATGGATCAGCACTCATCTGGCCGTATAAGTCAACCTAGAGCTAGGTTTGAAGTGCAAACTCAGTACGCCGTCCCTTATCAAAACAGTAAAGATGGGAATACCGTAGAGCTGAGCGTTGAGCAAGCTAAGTTCACGAAAAATAATATGGATTTTCAAACCAGTCTGACTTTTCTGAATATGAAATTCAATGGGCTGGCGAAAGCAATTGAAGGACGTTAACCATGTCATTTAATGATATTTATTCTGTTACCGGTTCGGCGATGAATGCACAGACAGTGCGATTAAATACCATCGCCAGTAACCTAGCAAATGCCGATGCGGTATCTGCAAATCCAAATGATGCTTATAAGGCGTTAAAGCCTGTTTTTGCCACGGTGTATAACAAGACACAACTGGCCCCAGAAAGTAACAGCTATCCGAGCGGGGAAGTACGCATTGTTGATGTCGTACAAAGTGCTGGGCAAGCGGAAAAACGCTTTGAGCCACATCATCCTTTAGCGAATGATGAAGGCTACGTTTTCTATCCAGATATTGATGTTGTCGCCGAGATGGCGGATATGATGTCGGCCACTCGTAGTTTTGAAACCAACGTTGAAGTGCTTGCGAATGTAAAAAGTATGCAACAAGGTTTACTTAAGTTAGGGCAGGGTAGTTAATGAGTCTTGCCCAATACACGGCTTTTTCGGCAGATATTCCAGTAGCATCGACTAATTATGAGACGCCAAAAGTTGCAGCTAACCCTCAGGATCCCAACGGAGGCACTGCTTTGCAAAATGAGTTTATCAATCTTATGGTCGCTCAAATTCAAAATCAGGATCCTCTAAACCCTTTAGATGGGACGGAATACGTCAGTCAGTTAGCGCAGTTTTCTCAAGTTCGCAGTATGGAAAATATGTCCAGCTTGATGAAAAACAGCATGGTTTTACTAGATAACATGCAAGTGCTTTCAACCGCTAGTTTAGTTGGGCAAACAGTCTATGTGGCCGCCAACGAATTTCAACTGGATGATGAGGCGCAGCATGGGCGAATTGAGCTTGAGCATGCGTCGAATCAAGTCAACCTGATGATCAAAGATGAGTTCGGGCAACAAACGAAAGTTTCGCTTGGCGCTCATGCCGCCGGTGATCTCGATTTCTCTATTGATCCAAAGAAACTGGGTTTAAAACCGGGCAAATACACCATCTCTGTTGAGGTACAAGAGGGACAAACTCGTCCTAATATGCTGCTAGCAGGCAAAGTTGAACAAGTTCGTATCCCAAGTAACGGTGGTGCAGCGCTTGTTAACGTCCAAGGTGTTGGTTCAATCCCTTTTTATCAAATCTCCCAGTTTGGTGCCTAACCCGATAAGGAAAAAAGTCAATTATGAGCTTTAACATTGCACTTAGTGGTTTAAATGCCACGAACTCTGAATTGAATACAATCAGTAACAATATTGCGAATGCGTCGACATTTGGTTTTAAAGGTGCTCGAACTGAATTTTCATCAGTTTATAGCGGTATGCAAGCGAGTGGCGTTGAAGTCGCTTCAATTTCGCAAAATTTCGATAAAAACGGCTCGGTGATCAACACGGGGCGGGCAATGGATATTGCAATTAATGGTAATGGTTTTTTTGTCACCAAAGATCATTCAGGGCAAACTCTGTATACTCGCGCGGGGATTTTTGCTCCCGATAAGAACAATTATGTTGTCGCTAACAACGGCGCAAAGCTGCAAGGTTACAGTGTTGATAGCAATAACCAGCTTTTGTCAGGTATGGTGGGTGATATTAAAATTTCTAATGCCTCACTAGGTGCAAAAGCGACCGACAAAATCGACTTTGTGGCTAATTTTGATGTGACCTCTCCTGTCATTACCGCACCATTCAATGCCAGCGATCCGAAGACATTTAACTCCTCTTATACCACCAAGGTGTACGACTCTTTGGGTAACGGCCACACGGTGACTCAGTATTTTACTAAGACCGCTGATAATACGTGGCAAATCAATATGGAAGTCGATGGCGGAAGTACGGCGTTGACCGCTCCCACTAAAGCTCAAACAGTAACCTTTGATGCTGAAGGTAAAATGGCTAGCCCTTCCTCACCATTTAACATCGCATTTAATGCCTCAGGCGCAAATCCTGTAAGTCTAGCCGTCGATCTAACAGGCACAACGCAATTTGGCGCAGCATTTAGTGTGAGCAAAAATAATCCAAATGGTTATGGCGCTGGTGAATTGAAGGGCATTCGCGTTGAGGATAATGGTGAAGTTTATGCAACTTATACTAATGGTCAATCACTATTACAAGGGCAAGTGGTCTTAGCTGATTTTGCCAATCCTCAAGGTTTAACCAAAGTGAGTGGGACGGCGTGGACACAAAGTTTTAGTTCTGGTTCGCCAGCCGTTGGCACCCCAAGAACTGGCGTACTTGGCAACTTAACCCCTGGGGCGTTAGAAGGGTCTAATGTGGATTTAACCAATGAGCTAGTAAGTTTAATGACCGCTCAGCGTAACTATCAAGCTAATGCGAAAACCATTTCAACCAGCGATAAGTTAACACAAGCCTTATTTAATGCAGTTTAACGGAATTTGATATGGATAGTTTGTTATTTACCGCCACTTCCGGTGCAACTCGAGCCTTGAAAGCTCAGCATGTTCACTCCAATAACTTGTCAAATGCGGATACGGCAGGTTTTCGTGCCGATATGGAAAGGGTGCAAAGTTTGCCCGTTGAAGGGGTTGGGTTTGATGGCCGCACTATGGTCGTAACCAACTCCGCCTCTACCCGCTTTGATGCGGGGGATTTGATAAAAACAGGTCGACCGCTTGATGTGGCCATGCGCGGAAAAGGGTTCTTTGCGGTTGAAACGCCAGCGGGAAATGAAGCTTATACCCGTGCGGGGAACATTAATGTCGATAGTTTTGGTGTGATGAGCATCAATGGTTTTCCTGTCTTGGGTGAAAATGGTGCACTTGTACTGCCTGATTACCAGAATGTAGAAATTAGTGAACGGGGCCTTGTGTCTGTTACACCACCGGGAGGTGGTGCAAAAATAGAGGTGGGTACATTAAAACGGGTCAACCCACCGGAAGGACGCTTGCAAAAAGAGAGTGACAGTCTGTTACACAGCATTGATGGTGTTCCTTTCCCGGTCGATGAAACCGTTCAATTGGCCCCCGAGCATTTGGAAGGAAGTAACGTCTCTGCCATCAATGAACTATTGAGTGTGATGTCTTTGACTCGCAATTTTGAGATGCAGGTGCGGATGATGAAAACCGCTGAGACATTGGCTCAAGCCGGTAACAAATTAATGGCAGCAAGATAACGCTAACCTCTGTAGGAGAGACACAATGCATTCAGCATTATGGGTAAGTAAAACGGGTATGGCAGCCCAAGATACTAAAATGACAGCCATTTCGAATAACTTAGCCAACGTAAACACGGTTGGCTTTAAACGCGATCGCGTTGTATTTGAAGACTTATTTTACAGTATTCAACGCCAACCGGGCGCGCAAGTTGATCAGATTAATGAGTTACCAACCGGCGTTCAGCTCGGTAGCGGTGTTCGTGTGGTGGGCACACAAAAAGTCTTTACTCAAGGGAATACCCAAAATACTAGCCAACAGTTTGACCTCGCGGTTATGGGGCAAGGTTTTTTTCAGATCGAAAACACCGATGGCCAAATAATGTATACCCGTAATGGGCAATTTCATATCAATTCAGAAGGTTTGATGGTGAATAGCCAAGGTCTACCGTTGGAGCCGCAAATTCAAGTTCCAGATAACGCTGTTGCAGTCTCTGTTGGCGTTGATGGTACGGTAACCTCGGTCAGCAATGATGATCCGACACCACAGCAGCTTGGACAAATTACTCTAGCTAAGTTTATTAATCCGGCGGGCTTGGAAGCGGTAGGTGGAAACCTGTTTAAAGAAACTGAGGCCAGTGGGCCAGCCAATGAATTGATTGCTGGAGAAGATGGAGTGGGTCAGATTAAACAGGGCTCATTAGAAGGTTCGAATGTTCAGGTAGTTGAAGAAATGGTCGATATGATTACTACTCAACGAGCCTACGAAATGAATGCGAAAGTGGTTTCTGCTGCGGATGATATGCTCAAGTTTGTCGCGCAATCGATGTAAACAATAGGGTGATGGTGAAAGAGAACGTGATGAAAATATTTTCCCGCGCTTGGGTTGTTGGTGCATTACTTTTGGTTGGCTGCTCTGGCCTACCAGAGCTGGTTCCTCCTTCGCCAAACAGTGAAGAATATGCGCCGCCAAAACTCGATTACACTTTACCTGAAGCGAAGTCAGGCAGTCTTTATCGTCACCAGTATACGATGACTCTGTTTCAAGATCGTCGGGCTTATCGAGTTGGTGATATTCTGACGGTTTTACTTTCTGAAGAAACGGAATCGAGTAAAAAAGCCGGAACCCAATTTGGCAAGAAATCCGGGGTGAACTTGGGCATGCCGACCATTGGCGGCAAAGTCATTGATGAGTTGGGCGTTAGCATTGATGGCAATCGTAGCTTTGATGGTAGCGCTTCCAGTTCGCAAGGAAATAAATTACAAGGTGCCATCACCGTGACCGTACATGAAGTCTTACCCAATGGTGTTTTGCGTATCAGTGGTGAGAAGTGGCTAAGACTCAATCAAGGCGATGAATTTATTCGCTTAATGGGCATCATTCGAGTGGATGATATCAGTCGGAGTAATCAGGTTTCATCGAAAAGAATTGGTGATGCAAGAATTACCTATTCTGGTCGCGGTTCCTTGGCGGATAGTAATGCTTCAGGTTGGTTAACGCGATTCTTTAATAGCCCTTGGGTGCCTTTCTAATGAAACAAATCAAAATCTTTCTTTCAGTATTTCTCATCGGGTTGGTGTTGGGTATGGCACCGGTAACTCAAGCGGAAAACAAAATAGCGTTAATGGATTTGGTTGATGTGCAAGGTATTCGGCAAAACCAATTAGTCGGCTATGGGTTGGTGGTTGGTCTTGATGGGCAGGGTGACCGCAATCAAGTTAAATTCACCTCACAATCCATCACCAACATGCTTCGTCAGTTTGGTGTGCAAATCGACGAAAGCATGGATCCTAAACTAAAAAACGTTGCCTCAGTGAGCGTGACCGCTTCCGTTGATCCCATGGCTGGGCTAGGACAAACGCTTGATGTCGTCATCTCTTCTATTGGCGATGCAAAAAGCTTGCGAGGAGGAACATTACTCTTAACGCCGTTACGAGGAATTGATGGCGAAGTGTATGCCGTTGCGCAAGGCAATGTTGTCGTTGGGGGGGTATCGGTTGAAGGAAGGAGCGGTTCTAAAGTTCAGCAGAATATCGCTACCGTAGGGCGCATTCCTAGTGGGGCAACTCTAGAGCGAGAGATTGCCACCGACTTCAATGAACGTGAAGAAATCACCCTCAATCTACGCAAACCTAGTTTTACCACAGCCAAGAATATCGCTCGTGAAATTAACAACACTTTTGGCCCTAATGTCGCTAAAGCCATTAATAAGGCACGGGTAGAGATGCGAGCGCCGATGGATACACAGCAACGCGTGGTTATGATGTCGATGCTAGAAGAAATGAGTGTGACAGAGGGAAGAAAACCTGCGCGCATTGTCTTCAATTCTCGCACTGGCACGGTCGTGATTGGGCAAAATGTGAAGGTGGCAGAAGCCGCCGTTAGTCATGGTAATCTCACGGTGCGTATTTCGGAATCACAACAGGTGAGTCAACCGAATGCCTTTGCTGATGGTGAAACCAAGGTCGTAAATCAGAGCGATATTGATATCAATGAAGAGGAAGCCCAGATGGTGATCTGGCCCCCAGGTACAGACATTAATACTATTGTTAATGCAGTCAATAGCTTAGGAGCGACTCCCAGTGATTTAATGTCAATTTTACAAGCCTTGAACGAAGCGGGCGCACTGAATGCTGAATTAGTCGTAATTTAAAAGGGAGCCAAGATGAAATTAGACACCAACCCAGAATCGTCTCAATTGGGTAACATCTTGTACCACGACAATAATGCCTTGAATCAAATCAAAAGTAGTCGTGATGATAAAGCCGCTATTGAAGCGGTTGCCGGGCAATTTGAAGCCATGTTCTTACAAATGGTATTACGCCAGATGCGTAGCAGCAGTGATGTGTTAGCCGATAAAGACAACCCTTTTGTTAGTAAGCAACAAGGCATGTTCTTAGATATGTATGATGGACAGTTAGCGATAGAGTTAGCCAAAAAACAAAGTTCAGGGATTGCTAACCTGTTAGTACAACAACTGAGTCCATCAATGCGTGAAGTTGAGCTAACCGGCAGCATGGCGATAGAGCCTGCCAATGAAATTAAGTTCTCCCCTATCGGGTTAGCGCCGGTAGGAAGGTCGCCACACGATAATCACGCTGAGCAAAGCGTCAACTCGGCGATTAACGTTAACGCAGAAGCGGTCGCCTCTGTTAAGCAAGTACTAAATGAGGTTGGCATGACGACGGCGTTTTCTCAACCACTTGTTCGAAAAATGGAGCTGTAGATGAGTCTCGTTAATATTGCCTTGTCGGGTCTGAATGCCAACCGTGTCGCGCTAGAGATAACCGCGCAGAATGTCGCTAACGTCAATACTGTTGGCTATAGTCGTCAACAGGCGGTACATGCCGCGATTGGCTCTGGTACTTATGATCGACTCAGCCCTGGCTCAGGCGTCGAAGTCACCAGTATTCGTCGGGTAACTGAACAATTTTTAGTGAAACAAACGTGGTTAACGAACAGCCTTGCAGGTTATGCTTCAAGTTATACCAATAACATGAGTCAACTTGAGAATACCTTGTCTGCTGATGGTTTTAGTATTTCAGCTGGGTTAGATACCTTATTTACCTCGCTCAATGATGCAACGGTTAAACCTGAATCGATTCCTTACCGTCAACAAATTATCAATGAGTCAGAAGCGTTATCGCATCGTTTCCATACCCTCAGCCAATCATTGCATCATCAGCATAAGGATATCAGCGACCAGCAAAATGCTGCTATATTGCACGCCAATAGTTTGATGAGCAATATTGCGGATACCAACAAACAGATCGCTGAAATGCAAGGCACCGGAGGTAATCCTGCCCAATTATTGGATGCCCGAGATGCGTTAATTGGCGAGCTTGCTCAAGTGCTCGAAGTCAGAACAACCGATCAACCAGACGGCACGTTACAAGTGACGTTAGCATCAGGACAACCGTTAGTGATAGGTGCAGAAGCGGCGAAACTCAAAGCGATTCCCGATCCTGCTGATCCCTATATGGCGGATTTGCAGGTGGAATTTGGTAAGCAAAATTTTGCTATCTCTCATGCGGTTGGTGGCAAGTTAGGGGCGTTAGTTGATTATCAACATGACGTGTTAAAGCCAAATCAACGGGCGCTCGATGATATGGCTCAATCGTTGGCTGATGAATTTAATCATATTCTTGCGACGGGGAAAGATCTGAACGCAAACACAGGTAAGCCGTTATTTCAGTACGACCCCACCAACCCTGCCGCAAGCTTAAGCATTACCGATATTCAACCTGAAGAGTTGGCTTTTTCTGAAGATGGAACACCTGGTAACTCCGATGTGTTGAGCCACTTAATCGAATTAAGTAATAAAGCGGTGAGCGTAACAGGTTACGGTTCTTTAAGCTTGAATGATGCATTCACTGCCATGGTCGGGCAAACCGCGATCAAGGCCAGACAAACAACTGCAGACTTTGATGCCAAAACAACAATGAATAAACAAGCGATTGCGGCTAGAGACAATGTCAGTGCCGTCAATAGCGATGAAGAAGCGGCAAATTTAATGGTATTTATTAATGCTCATAACGCGAATATGAAAGTGATCAGCAAAGCCAACGAGCTTTTCGATTCCGTTCTTCAACTAGTCTAAAAAGGAAGTTTTGATGCGAATCAGTGATAGCCAATTTAGCCAAATTATGTTGCAAAGTTTGCAAGGTAATAATGCGGGTTTGGGGCAAGTCTTACAACAAATGTCAACCAGTGACCGTTTAACGAAGATTTCGGATGATCCGATGGCATCGATTAAGCTGCTAAATCTTGAACGGGAAGGAAGTGCAATCGATCAATATCAATCTAATATTGCGAATGTTAAAACGACACTTTCTCGTCAAGAAACACATTTAGATTCGGTCAATGAAAGTTTAAAAAGTATTCGCGACCTTGTGTTGTGGGGAGCAAATGGTTCACTTACCGATGTTGATCGTGATGGAATGGTGACGGAACTTAAAAGTTTAAGGGATGCGGTTGAATCGTCCTTTAATGCTCAAGATGAAGAAGGGCATTATCTATTTTCGGGAACCAAAACCAATAAACCAGCGATACAACATAGTGGCGGGGCATATATTGTCGATGGAAACAGCGATAAGCGCGTGGTTACTGTGGCTAAAGGCGTAACAATGGAATCAAATGTCACTGCGAAGGAGATCCTTGAGCTGGGTGGCGGGAATAATGTTCTTAACCAAATTGATACGCTGATTAGCGAATTTGCGGCTCCGAGTGCAAATTTTCAGGCAACGGTAGACGCGACGCTGAGCGTGATTGATCAAACCTCGGCAAATGTTTTAGGAGCAATGACTAATATTGGTGGGCGTTATAACAATCTAGACTTGCTCAATAGTGCTCATGGTGAGAACAAGTTGTTTGTTGATAAAGTCAGCAGTGATTTATCCGCGCTTGATTATGGTGAGGCTTCCGTTCGTTTGAGTAAATATCTTGCTGCGTTGCAAGCCACTCAGGCCAGTTATGTCAAAATCAATGAACTTAGTTTGTTTGATCGGTTATAAGGTTAACAAGTTTTATGGTAATGAGCACGGTGAAGGTTAAGCCGCATGGTATTCGATTGGCGGGGCAAGAGCAGCCGCCAATAACACCGATTCGTTCAGCGAATTTAAACAGTAAGATTACCCCGCCTTTATCCACTGTTCAGGCTGCTCCTATCTCAGCCTATTCTGTTTCTGGTTTTTTGTTGACACAAGGTCAACAGCAAGCAACTTCTGTGCAAATTGCCTCAAAGTCCTTGCAAACGATGGGGAAAGAGCTGACAGGGATGAAGCGACTGTTAACCCAAGCTTTAAATGGCGGCCCACAAAGTGGGCCAGCTAAGCAAGATGAGTTAATCAAGTCCAAGAATACGCTGCATCAGGCTTTACAACAGGCTCAATTTGATGGCAAAAGGGTGGTCGATAATCAGCTGAACTTAAACTTGGATAACGCTGATATCCGTCGCTTTTCAATCCCAGGATTAAATATTCATCGACTAAATGAAAAGGCAGAGCATGTTCGGTTAGACTTTCCACAAGGTCAATCGGTGATGATCCAATTTGATGGCCAATCGGACGGTAAGCGGATGGTTAACATGCTTGACCGTAGTGTGATTCCGATGGGAATGAGAGCATCGTTGAGTGACGATGGCAGCATCGTATTTGAGGCACAAGAAGGGCTTTATCATCAAATGCAGCAGCGGGTACTGGTAACGGGCCAAGGGCATCGTTTTCCCGCGGGGCAAGCTAACGCGATTCATTTGAAAGCGGAGCCAGAAGGTGTCTCAGAATTAATGTTTGATTTAGGGTCGCGTGAGGGAATCAAGCAATCGATATCTAAAATTAATCAGCATTTGAATCGTGTTCATGCCAGTTTGCATCAAGCTAAGTTATTTCATAGTCAGCTTCACACCCAAATGCAGTCCTTGCAAACGCAAACAAACCTTGCCTCAACGGCTCAGGTAAACGACATGTTAGCGGGGGTTATTCACGCATCAGAACATTTTACTGGCACATTCCAAGCCATGAATGCTCAAGCAAATGTACGGCGTCATAGCGTAGTCGCATTACTTAAATAGCGCATCATGGGTTTATACTTGGGTGGATGATATGGTCAATCGATCGGCGACTGACGGTGATCAGGAGCCCGATCCACTGCTTAAAATTAAACCGTGCTTTTATACTAAAAAGAAAAAATACAGAAAACAGACAAATGCCAATAAGGTCGCCGATAAGATAGGATAAATGATGTAGGAATCTTGTCTTTTGGTTCTTTGAAAACAGATAAATGTGAGCAATACATTGTAAATGAGCAGCAGTAGGCTAATCAATGTGCCACTATTGAGTGATAAATTCCATAATTGAGTTAAAAAGAACCCAAGCAAAAGATAGTCTAAAATGATTAACCACAGAAAGACTTTTTTTAAGCCATCTTTTTTAGCAAGTTGATTGGGTTCTGAATACATAGCGGCACTCAAAAAGAGAGAGTAGATATATTAAAAGAATAGGCCACTGTTGACAGTGACCTATGTTTTATATTTCTTTCAACGGGTTAGCTTTAGTGTTATCGCTCGCATCAGAAGAGACTTCTTTGCGTAGAACCGGTTGGTTAAATTCAGCTTTCTCTTTGGCTTTTTGTAGCGCAGAGTCATCTTGATGGCCAAAAAATGTATCTAACACCGCGGCGGCGGGCGTGGTCAGCACAAACAGCTCAACTCTTCGGTTTTCACTTGAGTCGGGTTCCGCTTGGTTGAGTAAGGCACGATCAGACATACCGGTGACTTGCATCACCCGTTCCTCAGGCATTCCGCCAGCGACTAAGGTTTTTCTTGCCATGTCGGCTCGATTGGCTGACAGAGCCCAATTAGACTGCTTACCCACCTGATGCCTAAAGGGGGTAGCATCGGTATGACCACTGATGATTAATGGGTTGTTGATGCGTTGAAACACCGGAGCCAATTCCAAGAGTAAATCTTCAAAAAAAGGCGTTAGTTTTGCCCCTCCTCGACTAAACATATGCTGTTTATAATCATCTTGCAGAACCACTCTCAAGCCTTGTGGTGTAATGGTGACATTAACATTACCCTGAGCGCTTATTTGAGCCATCATTTCATTAATCACCTTCGCAAGTAAGGCTAATTGCTCTTGGGTATCAAACGAGCCCGGTATAAGTGAGTCGCTCTCAGGCCCGTCACCATTGCCCTGAAAAAATGAACTTACGACATGGTTTGAATTGTGTCGACTTAATACCGACGAATCTTGAGCCAAATCAATCGGTGAAATGCTTTGTGCGGTATCGAACGGATTACCATAGCTCTGATCAAAAAAACTTGAACTGTTAAGGTGAGCGACAATGGCTTTGCGCTCATCTTGATCAACAACTTGTAATACCCATAAAACGAGAAATAAGGCCATTAATGCGATCATAAAATCAGCAAAGGCGACTTTCCATGCGCCGCCATGATGTTCATCATGGCCGTGCTTTTTAGCGCGTTTAAAGACCACATGTTCTTGTTTTTGCATTAACCCTCCTGTTCAGCTAACCATTTTTCCATCTGATTGAAGGTCGGTTTTATGTCTAGCTGAATATGTTTACGCCCTGCGTCGATGGCAAGTAGTGTCGGCTTTTTGGCAATGTAAGCGACCAAGGTTGCTCGCACACACTCAAATGCAGACATATCGCGTTTTACTCGTTGCGCCATCGCATTACTGGTTGGGTCTAAAAAACAGTAACAGCCAAAAATACCAATAAATGTGCCGACAAGGGCGGCAGCAACGTGATAGCCAATCAGAGCAATTGAGCCATCAATCGCTTGCATTGTAATGATAATGCCACCAACAGCGGCCAATATACCAAAGCCCGGTAGTGCTTCTGCTGTTCTTTGCAATGAACGGGAAGGAAGCAGAAGATCCGTTTGAATTGCTTCGATTTCTTGTTCTAGTAATCCTTCTAATTCATGAGGCGACATTTGTCCCATTGCCATTAAACGTAAATTGTCGGTAATGAAAGAAACGAGTCTGAAGTCACGTGAAACACGCGAATATTGCGCAAAAATTGGGCTTTGTTCTGGGGTTTCAATATGAGTGTCGAGAGACTTAAAGCCAGAGCTGCGAATGGTTTCAAGTAGAACTTGTAACAGTGCCATCAACTCCATGTAATATTCACGTTCATCTTTGGGGGCTGACAAGATCATGCGCAGTTGTCGCCGCATTTCTTTTAATACTTGCGGGGGGTTACCGACAATGGTTGCTCCGATAGCTGCGCCACCGATAATTAAAATTTCAGCGGGTTGCCAAATAGCTAGCATACTACCGCCTGCCCACATATAACCGCCGAAAACACTCATGAGGATGATGAGTGCACCAAAAATTTTTTGCATGAGTAACTCCTAAGAAGTCAGGTAATGATTAAGTTGTTTGAGTGCTTGTTTGTGCAGTTGACATATCCTTGGTGGGGTGAGATTTAGCACCAAAGCAATTTCATGTAAGTTAAGTTCATGCTGATAGAATAATGTCAGTATCAGTTGGTCGCGTTTGGTCAATTGTTGAATGGCGGACTCAAGACTACGACGAGTGTGTTCATGCTCCATGCCATCATAATCACCACCAAATTGGGCATGACTGTTCATTTCGAGTAATTGATCAAGGCTTTGCATTTCACCCGCTAAGGCTGCATTTTGACGAGCATAATAATCTTGCTCGTCAGTGCCGAGCGCTTTAATTATTTCTGCATCAGTTGGCGGTCGGCCCAATGTTCGGGTCAGATCTCGAGTAACATCATTGAGTTCGTGTGCTTCCTGACGTGTTTTTCGTGAGCGCCAATCTAGTCGTCGTAGCTCATCTAAAATCGCCCCTCGAATTCGGCATACGGCAAAGGCTGGGAAATTAGGGTCTTGAATATCGCCATAACGTCGTCCCGCCTCAATTAAAGCCATTAGACCGATTTGCTGCATGTCTTCGATACCACAATGCGTCGTCGCATGGACACGAAGTTGGTTTACGATTCGCTTAACAATGATCTGATGCTTTTGAAGTAACTCGTATTCATCGATTTTGTGATTCGATGTTGGGATCTGTTCTGTCGTTACATATTCGTCTTGAAAGTTCAGATCTAGCATAAATGAACTCCGTTATTGCACGACATATTTGGTTAATAAAACATCATCAATTGCTGAGATGATGGGGGTTCCTGAAAATGCTTTCAGTAACGTTTCTTTAACTTCTTTTTGTAGGGTTTCGATCGTTCCGGCTTGTTGCAGTTCGTCAAATGTTTTATGACTAAACAGCTTGAGCAATGAGTTCTGAATGATAGGCATATAGTTATCAATTTCTTTAATCTGCTCAGGTCTACGCGTTTCAATAGCCAGCTCTAACATCACAAAATGTGTTTGTTGTTTTTTACCTTTAACGGTGAGCACGACTCGGTCGAGAGAGTGGAAGGTTCGCTCTTTAGCCTCTTGTTCCTTTCCGCCTGCAAACGGTAGTGGGGCGTTTCCAATTAGGCTCTGGATAATGTTTTCTTCTCCAGTGTGTTTTAAGTACCAAACACCACCAACAACGGTGCCGACAGAAACGAGAGCACTGGTGATGAGCATAGCGAAAATCATGGCGAACATTTGTGGTTTGGTCATCATCTTATCCTCGATAACGAATTAGGCTTGAGTATTGAGCCAGTGTTCTGAATTTGTATCCATTGCGGAATGTGCTTCGTTAGCGGACACTCTCGCGGCAAAAATAGGGGTATTTTCCTCTTTTTGCGATGGATAGTGGTTTGGTTGACCACCGCCTTGTCCTGTCCCTATATTGACCTCGACATGGACGAAGTTTTGTTGTTGCAGCTCAGCACGTAAACGCTCAGATATTTGAGTTAATGCCTCGCGTGTTGCTGTGCTATTGGCGTTGATCTGAACATTGAGTTTATCGCCGTCAACACGCACCAATAGTTCCAGTTTTCCTAGCTCGGGTGGATCAAGGCGGATTTTTGCTTCTTGCATATGTTGTTGAGCTTGCAATGTGACTCGGTCATGGAGTACTTGCAGCATTTGCTCTCCCCACTTTCCAGCTTGGGTATCGATCTGTATGGATGCCCATTGTGAGCCAGAGGCTGGCAATGTTGTCACTGGTGTGTTTATGGCTGGGCCTGCATGATTGACCATGGGCGCGATGAGTGGGGAAGGTAAATTTCCCATCGCACTCAAAGAGCTCTGATTTTCCGTTTGAACTGATTTTATGATGTGGCTGGTTTGGGCTGACCATAATTCTGGTGATAGCGGTTGTGTCGCTTCCATCGGTACCAAGGGCGTAAATTTAGTTTCCGTGCTTAGCGAAGCCATCATGGGGGGTAAGCGTGTTGATTCGTTTTCATGCGTATTGAGCGGATCATGGGCGATCCTTTGCCAAAATGAGGAATAACCTTGCTCAGGAATTTCTTGCGTTGGTAAGGCACCACCAGTACTCAATGTTGGAAGAGGGATCAGTTGTCCAAATGGAGCTATAGATCCTTGTTCTGGGGCTTCTTTGGCTGGTAAGGCACCACCAGTACTTAATGTTGGAAGAGGGATCGATTGTGCAAATGGAGCCTCTGGGAGCTGTGTAGCATCGGTGAGGTGGAGATCATCGATAGCGATTTGATATTGGCTATCCTCAAACTTTAGCTCATCCGTGCTTGACCCTGTATTGGATTGGCGTAGATATTGTCCAAAGGCGGGCATAGAGCCCGATAGCGACGGTTCACTGGTATTTTTGCCAATTTTAGGAGTGTCCAAATCTTGCGAAGAAACGGCAGAACTGGGCGATGAAATAGCGATCATTCGATTATCTCCATTGGCATTGAGAGTTGATAAGCCATGGCTCGTTCTTGTTGCGCATCAAGCATAAGCATGTCTTGTTTTAACTGTTTAGTGGCGACGTTTAGCGCAGTAAATGCAGCCATATGTGCGGCTTTTAATCGTTGCCATTCTGCACCGAGTTCAGGATCACTAAGCGCTGATCGTTGGGTTGAGAGCAACGTCCTGACTTTGGCATCATAATGATGTAAAGCCTCCCAATCTGAGGCTTTTTGTGCGGCGTCGATTCGTTGGGCTAACTGAAGCAGGTAGCTTGATAGAAGGTTATGCTTGTTTGCCAAAGTTGACCCAGCCTTCTCGAATATTACGCATGACATGTTCTACATTGCTGAGTCGCGCAGCCTCATTTTGTACACTGGCGGTATAAAGCTCAACCTGACAAAAATCATAAAGTTGGTGAAGGTTTTGTGCGATTTCTCCGCCATTTTCTTCATCTAATGCGCTGGTTAATCCAATAAGAATATTCATGCATTTGTTGATACCAATCCCTTTTTCGGCCAAACGACCAGCGGTGAGGTGGCCACGTACACGTTCTAATTCATCCAATAAGCCATCAATCAGCATAACGACTAATTGATGCGGGGTCGCAGCAGCGGCTTGTGCATCAAGGTCGACTTGTTGGTATGAATCGTAGCCTGAATCCAGTAGCATAAATAGGTCTCCTAATGGGTTTGACCAAACATCGACATGGTCTGGTTCATTTGAGTCATTAAAGTGTTCATTTGGGTAAATTGTTTTAGATAGCGTTTATAAGAAGTATCGTATTTCCGTTCTAGGGTGGTTTGTTTGTCGGCAATTCGATCCATACTTGAACGTAGCGCTTCTTTACGGGAGCTAAATAGTCCCGATGAAAATTTTAAAAATGGTTCGGCCATGTTATCGAGACGATCTAACAGCGCATCCTTGCCATTAAACATGGCTTCAATTCCGGCACTGTTGTTTTTTTGTGCTTCTTTGAAACGCTCATTGTTGACGGAAAGTTTGCCATCTCGACTTGAGGTGATGCCCACATCACTGAGACGCATGCCATTGAATTCATTTCGAGTAATGGCAGTTAATTGGCTTTGAATTGAACGTAGCGTTGGATCATTTGCTAAGGCACCACGTTGTTTATTCTCTCCACCGATTCGGCCATACTCATCGAGTGTAGAGACTAAGTTATTGTAGGTTTCAATAAATTTATCGACCTGTTCTTTTGTCCCGTCATTATCTGGGCCAACCTCTAAGCTAATAGGCGACTCACCAGCGCTTTGCGCCTTAGTGACGGTCATATCGACGCCATCAATGACGCCTTCGAATTGATTACTTGCGTTCGTGAGCTTTAGCCCTGTATTTTGTGCGCCTAACCAAATCACCGCATCCTGAGGTGCGCTGATTTCCGTTGTATTGAGGAAAGCGTCTTCAAACCAAGTTTGTCCTGTGCCACTGGCACTGACATTAATGCTATTGGTTACCCCGGTTTTAGTACTCGATAACATGAAATGAGTTTGCCCGTTAGAGCGGACTAAGGTAGCGTTCACTCCTGGGTTATCATCATGGTTATTGATGGTAGTGACCAGTTCAGCCATCGTTGCTTGGCCATCACCATCACGATCGACGCTAGCCAGTTCGACATTCATAGTTTTGCCATCAATTGTAAAATCCAATGTTCCTGTGGCTGGAATTAAGCTTGTCGCCTGTAAATCATCAGGCATGTCTGTTGCGAGTTGATGAGCGCTGGCTACTTGTTCAATAAAAACTTGGTAGTGGCCAGGAAGAGCATTGGCATTGGCGTTACTACTAAAGAAGCCTTCTTGAGACAGGGTCGCTGAATTTTTTACGATGCCACTGGTACTGTTATTCATTTCATTAACCGCGGTGCGAAATTCTCGCAATGCACTTTCTACTTTTCCCAGTGCTGTCAGTTGCGTTTGATAGCGGTCTGACTGGGTTTTATAACGTTGCTGAAATGCTTGTACATCGTAAGTGGCCAATTGCGTGGCCATTGAAATTGGATCGATTGAACTCATGAGGTCATTCCTTATCTCATCTATATTTTGGTCATGCAAATCGAACAATAATGTCGAGACTTATTACTGAGATTAATTGTTAACGCAAAATGTGTGCCTAATATTTATTCATATAAAATCAAAGCGTTAATGTTATTTGTGTCTGTTTGCGGAAGTATGAATTCCTCTTGTGATGTTCCGCACTTCCGATAACTTGCGCTATAGTCGGGTTATTTTTTCTTTTGGGTTGATGTGATTAAAAAACCTCCCGATGGGAGGTTTTGGGATACAGAATGACAGCTTCGCATTAACGAAGTAGAGACATCGCCATACCTGGTAGTTGGTTGGTTTGAGACAATACGGTGGTGCCCGCTTGCATCAACATTTGGTTCTTCGTCATGTTCGATGATTCAACCGCGAAGTCTGCATCCATGATACGACCTTTAGCTGCTGTGGTGTTCTCAACCATGTTGCCAAGGTTAGTCATCGTGTGCTCTAGGCGGTTAATGTTGGCACCAAATTGAGCACGACTTGCACCGATATCTTCAATTAGACCTGCTGCGCCACTGATTTTATCCAGTGCGGCTTTGGCTTTCGTTGCATCATCAATACCATCGGTAATAGCGGCATCTGCAAGTGTGGCTGCAACTTTTTTAACGCTTGCTGAGGCATCGACATCCAGTTTTTCAGCAGAAGAGGCTCCAATTTGAAAGCTCACCGCACCAGCTTCGAAGGCTCCGTCTGTCGCTAGGAGTTTTTGGCCACCAAAAGAGGTGTTGCTCATGATGTTATTAAGCTCAGCGGTTAGCTGTTTAAATTCAGTGTCCATCGCAGTACGGTCAGCAGTACTGTTTGAGCCGTTGAGTGATTGGGTCGCCAAATCGTTCATGCGGTAAACGATGTTGGTCATTTCATCCATCGCACCTTCTGCCGTTTGCATCATAGAGATGCCATCTTGTGCATTACGCATCGCAACATTCATGCCACGAGACTGAGCTTCAAGGCGGTTGGCGATTTGTAGACCAGCGGCGTCATCAGCAGCTGAATTGACACGAAAACCGGTGCTCAAACGCTCCATGGCGGTATTTAAAAGACCACTTGTGTTGTTTAGTGTGTTCTGAGTAACAAGTGAAGCGTAGTTAGTGTGCATCGATAAAGCCATCTTAAGTCTCCTTGGGTTCTTAATTATTTTTTCAGGCTTCGGGAAATTCCCTAGCTATTGATTAGAGGCGGATGATTGGCCAAGAAGATTAATTAAAAATGAAGAAATTTTTTTATTTATCCAATTTTGCTTGGTTTTAGTGACGTTTATTCCAATGTTGGAGCTTTAAATGAGACGGATGATGGTATATCACTGAAATAGCCAAAGTAATAACTGGCTCCTAAGAGTCGATAGTGGTTGAGTTCATTTTGATTGGCGACTCGGCTTGCTACCCATGTGTAACGATATTTTCTTAAGAATCGCGCAATCGGTAAAAACGCTTCTCTGTGTGTTTTGTCTTCTAAATTGACGACTAATTTGATCATGTCTGGTTTAAAGGCATGAATGCGGTCTAAGTCAGGTTGATTGGTGGAGACTTCTATCCAGAGTAAAAAAGCATTTTCGCGTAGTTTTTCGATAAGTTCAGCGCAATGATCGCTATGATACGCAGTGCTATCTAATTGTATTGACGGGATAATATGCTTGAAGGCTTTGGCGTGATGTTCGATAGCCTGATTGAGATAGCGTGTGCCACTTTCCCATAATAGTGCACTTATCCGAATAGGAACCACTACGTTACTGATCAGATCGGGGTGAAAGGTTTCCATTTGAAACTGTGCCTGACGAATGGCTAAATAAAGGCTGTAGAGATCTAAACATAACACCATGGTTTCTGATAAATCAAAGTGGTAAACACTTTGTTCACCAGAGTAGCCAAAACGTAGTGTGAGGTGTTGAAATTCAACTTCCCCCGAATGCGCTTGCCGGATTGCTTGGCAAGCGTGTCGAATATCCTGATTAATAAAAGCGTCATACACAATTTTATCGTCATCAGTGGTGATGTTTTGCTTCATTAATTTGCATAAATGCAAATAGATTGCTTGTGCTGAAGTGAGATTAGCCAAGATTTCCTACCACATTGATTTGTTTATTTTCAGGAATTTCATTATAGGATAAAACGGCTAGACCTTGCGTGAAAGTACGTGCGTATCGAGCCAGTAAGGGACGTAATTGCGGCATAACTAATAAAATTGGCGTCAGTCCTTGTTGTTTTAACTGTTGCTTGATCAAAGGTAAGTTCTGTTGAAATTGCCTTAAGATATTCGGTTCAATCGGGAAACTATCGAGCATTGTCGGCCCATTTTGTTGTGCTTGCTGTAGTGAAGTGAGCAGGATTTGTTCTAACTCATCGGAAAGTGCATAAACACTGATTTGGTCTTTTTTTCCGGCGATTAAGTTGACTAACGTTCGACGTAACGTGCAGCGAACGTCGGAAGCGAGCAAGATAGGATCTTTGGTATTTTCTGAGGACTCTAACATGGTATTGGCAATACTACGGATGTCTTTCAGTGGTACTTGGTCGAGCAACAGCTGGCGGTATACTTTTAATTGCTGAGCAGGGGTTAAGGCTGCGCTAAGCGCTTCCGCTAGTTTAGGGGCTTGAGCCATTAAACGGTGGTTCATTGCTTCAACATCATCGTGAGTGAAAAGATCGGCAAGGTTAGTTTTCATCACTTTACTAATGTGGGTTGCAATAACGGTCGAGTCGTCAACAACTTGGTAACCCATATTTAGCGCTTTTGCTTTATCATTATGCACAATCCAAATAGCAGGTAACTGATAGGCGGGATCACTGCCCAATATACCGTCAATTTCACCATAGGTTTCACCGACGGCAATCGCCATGAGCCTATCTGGTTCGATAAAGCCCTCCTCAATGACTTCGCCATTTAAGGCAATGGTGTATTGATTGGGTTTTAATGCCAAGTTGTCTCGGATTCGTACTTCAGGAAGTAAAAAACCAACTTGTTCCGATAGATTGCGTCTTACACCCCGAATGCGTTGAGTCAGTGGAGCCCCTTGTTCTTTATTGACTAGGTGTACGAGACGATAACCAAGTGATAGCGCGAGGGTGTGTATATGAGGAATGTCGTCCCAAGTCAGTTGGCTTTCTTCCTCGTGCATCGCTTGGGATATGGCTTCTATTTGCCCCATTTGATGGTCTTGGACTGGTTTTTTCATTTGCCGCCAGCCAGCAAATCCAAGCACGGCTGAAAAGGTAAAAAATGCGACATGCGGCATACCGGGCACACTACCGATGATGACCATAATGCCAGCAACAGTAAACAACGTGGCTGGGGTTGCCAATAATTGTTTGTGCATGGTTTCTGACATACCGTTGTCAGTGTCATTAATTCGGGTAACGATGATGGCAGCAGCGGTTGCTAGCAGTAGTGACGGAATTTGTGCAACCAGACCATCACCAATGGTGAGTAGGGCATAGGTTTTAAATGCTTCAGAGGCAGAAAGGCCATGTTCAAACACACCAATGCTGATACCTCCGATAATATTGATAAATAAGATCAGTAGGCCAGCAACGGCATCTCCCCGAACAAACTTAGAAGCACCGTCCATTGAACCATGAAAGTCAGCCTCGTTTGCTACTTCTTTGCGCCTTGATTTCGCGGTTTCTTGATCAATTAATCCAGCGTTTAAATCGGCATCAATCGCCATCTGTTTTCCGGGCAGAGCATCGAGAGTAAAGCGGGCAGATACCTCGGAGATACGTTCGCCGCCTTTTGTGATCACAACGAAGTTAATGATCATCAAAATAACAAAAACCACCATACCCACGACATAGTTACCACCAATAACCACCTCACCGAAAGCTTGAATGACTTTACCGGCTGCGTCGCCACCGTTGTGCCCTTCAAGTAATACAATCCGAGTTGATGCAACGTTCAATGTCAGTCGTAAGAGTGTTGCAACCAGCAACAGGGTTGGAAAGATAGAGAAATCAAGAGGTCTCTTTGCGGTTGTACTGACGAGCAAAACCAAAATGGCGAGAACAATATTGAAGGTAAAGAGAGCATCCAGCAATAATGGTGGCAGTGGCAAGATGACCATCGCTAATACCATCAACAATACAATGGGTATGCCGATGTAGCCTTTTGTGGAAGTTTGGATCTGTTGTAACCGGTTAAGCATGCTCAGGTATCCTTGGGTAAACACGGGTTAATCAGTGTTGCAGGTGTTTAGGTATCGAGAAAATGGGTAATGGATGGGGTTTTTTACCCGCGCCTTTGCGAAAAGCCTTTAATTGCAATACGTAGGTCAGAATATGAGCGACAGCAATATAAAGTTGACTTGGAATCGCTTGTTCGATGGCGGTTGTATGATAAATGGATCGAGTCAACGGTGGAGCATGAATAATTTCCACATGATTTTCTCGGGCAATTCTTTGAATGTGAAGGGCGGTTTCATCTACTCCCTTTGCCACCACAAATGGCGCTTCAGCTAGGTTAGTGTCGTACTTTAATGCCACCGCGTAGTGAGTTGGGTTAGTGATGATGACATCGGCAGTGGGAACCATTTTTTCGATTTTACGGCGTGCAAATTGCTGTTGTATCTGACGAATGCGCTGTTTGATCTCGGGGCGACCTTCGTTATTCTTAAACTCTTCTTTTAGCTCTTGCTTTGTCATTTTTAGCTGTTTTAAGTGTTCCCATCGTTGGTAAGGGACATCAATCACACCAAAGATCAACAAAGCAAATCCCATCAAGAGCAGGCCATCAAATAAAATAGACATGATTATTGTCACGCCTTGGTTGAGTGGTAAATTTTGCATACCTAACAAGGGTTGGAGGTGATTATCTAAATAACCATACAACATGGCAAAAATCACACTGACCTTGAGGGTGGATTTTATTAGCTCAACCAAAGAGCGAGTTGAAAACATGCGTTTTAGCCCGGAAAGTGGGTTGAGTTTGCTTAACTTGGGGAGCACATTGGCAGGACGAAATAGCCAGCCTCCCAGTAACAATGTACTAGCGATGCTGACCACAATAATGACCACAAACATGGGGAGTAGCAGTTCAATCAGTATGGCGAGAGTTTGGCCCAATTGTTCGATCATTTGATTTGGCGAGGCCAGATCGTCTTTGGTCAATGTCATGTTGTAACGAAATATGCCGATGATACGTTGGCTAATTTGCGGAAATTGCGCATAAAAGTAGAGGGTAACGGCTAAGAAAATGACCGCGGTTGTCAATTCTTTTGCGCGTGGAATTTGCCCCTCCTGTCTTGCCTTTTTTATTTTTTGCGGGGAGGCTTTTTCGGTTTTATCCTGTGACGATTGATCGCTCATACTCCCCCCATCATAAAGCGATGCAAATACTGCAACGCATCGTGAACTAAGATGGTATAACGGCTTGGTACACCTGAGATGGAAATCAGTACACTAAATAAGCCCAGCAGCATCGTCATTGGAAACCCCAGTGCGTATATATTTAATGCTGGCGCGGCACGGTTCATCACACCAAAGCTGAGATTGGCAAGTAACATCGATACGATCGCCGGTAATGCAAGGGCGAGCGCTGACGTAAACATCCACCCAAAAATATTGATCACTCCTTGTATAGACAGGAGAGAGAGACCAGAGCCGACCGGCCAGACCACAAAGCTTTGAATTAAAATATCAATAACGAGCAAATGCCCCTCTAAGGCTAAAAATAGCAAGGTAGAAAATAGTAAGAAAACGCGGCCTAAAATAGCGACAGAGAGCCCATTGACAGGGTCATTCATCATTGCCATGCCTAGCCCCATTTGCAATGAAACAATTTGGCCTAGCATGGTGAAAATAGTGAAAAGCAGGTGGAGAATTAAACCAAACATCATGCCCCAGATGGCTTGTTCAAAAGCTAAAAATAAAGAGGTGAGAGAGAATAACTCCACTTCAGGCATCGCTGGCATGAGAGGGGCTGAAATCACGACAATCGATAATGCCAATAAGCTCCGTACCCAAACGGGGATCAGCGCATCGCCTAAAAAAGGCATTGAGATAAAGACAGCACCAATACGAAAAAAAGGCCACCATAATTGACCAAGCAGCGCAGAAAGTTCAGTAAAGGTGAAGGCCATTAACCGATCATCCCCGGAATGTTATGAAATAAGTAATCAAACAGTTCCATGATGTTGCGCAGCATCCAGTGCCCAGCAAAAATAACCATAAGCAGCGTGACTAAGAGCTTAGGAAGAAAGCTTAATGTTTGTTCGTTAATTTGCGTGGCGGCTTGAAATACCGCGATGCCTAACCCCAAAATAAGGCCGGGAACCACTAAAACCGCCACGATCAATATGATCATCCAGACTGCATCTGTAAATAAGGTCACGGTCATTTCTGGTGTCATGAGCGATTTCTCCTTGTTAGCCAAAACTGGCAGATAAGGTGCCAACCGTCATCGCCCACCCATCAACTAAAACGAACACCATCAATTTGAAAGGCAACGAGACGATCAGCGGCGATAGCATCATCATCCCCATCGCCATGAGTACACTGGCAACGACCAAATCAATCACAAGGAAAGGAATAAACAGCATAAAACCGATCTGAAAAGCGGTTTTTAATTCGCTAATCACAAAGGCAGGAAGTACAACAGCAAAGGAAATATCTTCCACCTTTTGGTTTATGGGTTCATTAGCAATGCGCAGCATTTGTTCTAGAGCGCTTTGATGCGTTTGAGCAAGCATAAAATTTCTAACCGGCTGCTCAGCTATCGCAAATGCTTGAACGAGCGTTATTTCGCCATCATCATAAGGTTGAAAAGCATTCTCGTAGATGTCAGACCAAACCGGTCTCATGATCAAAATACTCAGTGAGAGTGCGATACCGACAAGCACTCGGTTCGGCGGGCTTTGCTGCAAACCTAAAGCCTGCCTGAGAATGGCTAATACAACGATAATCCGGGTAAAGCTTGTAGCCATTAAAACAAAAGCAGGCAAGAAGCTTAATGCCGTCATTAATAACAGGATCTGTAATTTGACACTGTATTCTTGCTGTGTTTGGCCATCACTCA
The DNA here is from genome assembly GCF_009904905.1 of Vibrio sp. V30_P3S12P165. NCBI lineage: Bacteria > Pseudomonadati > Pseudomonadota > Gammaproteobacteria > Vibrionales > Vibrionaceae > Vibrio > Vibrio sp. V30_P3S12P165. Next base: position 137,992 of record NZ_WXWH01000036.1, read on the forward strand.
CCGATAGAAAAGTCACCCCACCTTCGGTGGCAAATGTTGGAAATGACATCATGCTCAATAACAAAATTGCCATCCATAGTGTGCGGTTTGAGCCGATTGATACGCTTTGGTTTATCACGGTTTATTGACCGACACCAGCTAAGGCTGAATCAAGAACATCGATAAGTCTTAAGCCATACTTGTCATTAATCACCACCACTTCGGCATGTCCCATGAGAGCACCGTTAACTTTAACATCCAGTGGTTCACCATTGAGTTTGTCTAACTCAAGCACAGTACCTTCACCTGCTTTCATCAAGTCGCCTAGAGCAATTTCTTTACTTGCAACCTCTAAAGTAACGGTGACCGGAATATGTTTAAAGAAGCTGAGATCCCGTTCAGTCACCGTCGCTGCAGTGGTAGAAACCTCGGCATCAAGATCTTCAAGTTGAAAGTTATCAAAGTTAATATCGTCGGTGTCGAACGTGGTGTTATCAAAAGATTCGCTCATGAGTGCGATTCCCTATTTTGGTTAAAAATCAATACGAGTTGGCCGTCGTTTTCAGCAACGCGACCGGAAAAAAGCGTTTGGTTACCAATGCTTAAAGGAACGTTATTTAGAAGCTCGATGGGCAAAATATCTTCCGCCTGAAGTTGTATAATCTCACTCAACGGCATGGTTTTTTTGGCTAGTATCGCGTTAAGACGTACAGGAGTAGACATTAACGCTGTTTTGAACGGCAAGGTGAGATCTGACTGCGATTGAAGTTCAAATTGGTCGATAAGTGTTTGTATTAATTGTCCATCCAATTTCAGGTGGAGCAAACCGACACATTCATTCAGCGTCACAGTGATTTGCACATCAAGACCAATGCCACTTGTGGGCTGGAAATGATCATGTTGCCACATATGACTTGGCGCTAACCAATCGCCCATTAACTTACTGATTTTTTCTTGGATCCGGATGTCACTGCTTGTTAAAGACAACGTTGTGCGCGCTACCGGTGCACCATAAAAGCGATCAGCCAGTGTTATTAATAGTGCTGTATCAGTATGAATATAGATCAAACCACCGGCTTGATGCCGCAATGTCGAGGTGTGAGCCGCTTCCATTTCTGCTGGTGAAAAAGAGTGTAACTCGACAGCCTGCAACTGCGATTCAATTTGGTTGGTTTTTAGCCATTTCTGTAGCTCATGAGTTAAGCCATTACAAGACTCTGAAATTAAGTCAAACAATTTTTCACGTATAATGTGAATTGGTTTGCCTAATAATTCTACATTTAAAATCTGCTCGTCTGAATTAGCCATTTAAACTCTGCTTTACCTATATTTTGCTTTATTTTAACAAATGGTATTTATTTCCGGTTTGGACGACAGTTTACACAGGGTTATTTATTTTTTATTAGCTCGATATTTTGATAATGTGACATTGCTTCACGTTTTGACATTGGCTTGACAAAGTGTTGTTCAATTAAATTCCAAAAAAAGGTAATTTACTCACCATTAATTAGATAACAAAAATAATTTGTTTTTTGAGCGTTTTGACGTTTTTTTATACCTGGTAGTATTTGTCTGTTAAAAGCCGTTTTGTATAAAATCGTCATGATGGTTTGAATCTTATTGAGCAACGGATCTTGCTTTAAAAATAGACAGTAGAAAGCAAGGATGTTGGCTCAGGTTAAGGTTTTTATATGACATTTTATGGCCTAAAAAACAGTAATAAGGCATATCTAAACATCTTCTCAAAATCATCGAATAATCAGAAGTATCAAAAGATGAAAAATTTTTTTACATTGTTTTTTGCTGCTTATTTATTATTTTTTTCGATGATCTTATATGCTTCTGAAAATAAAATTAATATACCAATGGATTTGTCTGACTGGTCATTTCAAGGAAGTCAATTGGAATGTAATTTAATTCACTCGGAAGTTCCGCAGGGGAAGTTTTATTTCCGCTCGGTTTCTAATAGTGATATTTCTTTTGTGGCAAAAGTAAGTGGTAATGATAAATGGAGTCAAGCTGAACTCCAGAGTATTCAAGCACCATGGCAAAGAGATTCTAAAGTTTTAGTGATCGAAACGCTTGAGCCCAAAAAACACCAAACAACATTTAGATTTAATCAGCGTATTGTTGAGCTTTTAGGTGATATACAACATGGCCGTTGGATCCAATTATCCTTCACTGGAAATCAAGGTTCCATGACATTAATTGTGCCGACAATTCATAGCCAATCATCACTTGAGTTGTTTAATCACTGCCGTTCAGAACTGCCGAAAATGACCTTTGCTCAAGCGCGAGACGTTGTCTTGTGGTTTGCTTCTGGGCAAATCGCATTGTCGCCTGATCAAGTCCAGCAACTGGACGCCTTAAGCAGTTATATCAACAAGGATTCTCGCATCAACCGAATTTTGATTGATGGATATACCGATAATCTCGGTTCATCAGCGTCGAATCTTGTTGTCGCTAGGAAACGAGCAGAGACAGTAGCACAAGCGCTTATTCAATTGGGCGTGGATAAAACCCTGATTGAGATAAGAGCGCATGGCTCGCGTTATCCTATTGCAAACAATCAGACGGTTGGTGGAAGAGCGAAAAATCGGCGCGTTACACTGAGGCTGGTGAAAGGTAATGAAGACGTCGTTCCTTACGATCAACATGACACACAAATGATAAAAGGTAATGGTTGAATGATGGCGAAGATGGAAGTTTTATTGGTTGAGCCAAATGATGCTTTTGCTCAGCCTGTTTTAAATGTCTTACACAAGGCTGGCTATGCTCCTCGCCACGCTCGTACCGGACGCAGTGCTTTATTAGAAACGCGAGCCAAAATTACCTTGGTAAGCTCTAACCTACCCGATATGTGTATTCGGGAGTTTGTCGCGTGTCATCAAAAGCACTCTCACTCAGGTGTGGTGATTGCTATTGTTGAGCAAGAGCAAGGCATTTTGGCGGCAGAGACAATGAAAGCGGGAGCAACCGACTATTTGTTACGCCCATTTGAAACGAATCAGCTTGTGAGTTTACTGACTCGAGTTGAAGCACTGGAAAAGCCTCTCGCCAATATTGTTGCTGAATCTTGGCGAAGTAAGCAGGTTTTGCAACTAGCCCATCGTGCTGCTTGTACTTCTGCCAGTGTGCTGATTACTGGTGAGTCTGGTACCGGTAAAGAAGTGTTAGCTCGTTATATACATGAACACAGTGCCTGTGCAACAGGGCCTTTTATTGCTGTTAACTGTGCGGCCATTCCAGAATCGATGTTAGAAGCGGTCTTATTTGGTCATGTTAAAGGGGCTTTTACCGGAGCTACCACTTCACAAAGTGGTAAATTTGAAGAAGCCCATGGTGGAACCATTTTACTTGATGAAATCGGTGATATGTCGCCGGCGGTTCAAGCTAAGTTATTACGTGTACTTCAAGAGCGTCAGGTGGAAAGAGTTGGCAGCCACAAAGTGATTGATCTTGATATCCGAATCATTGCAGCGACCAATAAAAATCTATGTGAGGAAGTGCAAAAAGGAACTTTTCGTGAAGATCTCTATTACCGTTTAGACGTACTTCCGCTGCATTGGCCACCATTAAGAGAGCGTAAGGAAGATATTTTACCAATTAGCCATTTCTTTATCGAAAAATATCAAGGGCGCAGTCAATGTTATCTGTCTCAAGATGCGGTCGTCGCGTTGAGTCAATACCACTGGCCTGGAAATATTCGAGAATTAGAAAACGTTATTCAGCGAGCACTGATCATGCGTCATGGTGATTATATTACTGCTCCAGATTTGATGTTGCCGGTGGAATTGGCGGTTCAAGCATCCTCAGTAGATCGTGTCGCCAGTTTTGGACATATCGAAGCGAAAAAACAAGCCGAGTTTCAGTTTATTTTGGATAAGTTACGCCAGTTTGGTGGTAATCGTACAAAAACCGCTGATGCGCTCGGAGTCACGACTCGTGCTTTAAGATACAAGCTTGCGGCGATGCGTGAGTATGGGATCGATTTACAATCAGTACTTGGCTCGGCAGCCTAAAGGAGAAATATGATGGCTAGTCAACCATTAAATAATGCAGTATCCGCAGAGCAGCTCATGCTTTCTAAAATGGACATCATGCGTACGCATGTCCAACAACCTGAATTTATTGTTAAGGCCAATCCATTGGATGTCAAAGACCTAAACCCTCCGCTCTCTTTTTCACAAGCGATAACCAATGTATTAGATACGGTCAACCAACATCAGTCTGTCGCGAGTCAAAAGATGGCTGAGGTTGATAGCGGGCTAAGTGATGATTTAACCGGGGCAATGATCGCAAGTCAAAAAGCCAGTTTGTCCTTTAGTGCCTTAATGCAAGTTCGCAATAAGGTGGTCACTTCCTTTGAAGATATTATGAAGATGCCGGTGTAATAATGGCTGAATTATCGACTCAGGTGGCAGGAGCGGCCACCATTCAACCCGCTGTGACTCCAACAGCGCAAGCAAGCTCGCTAAAAGGCATGGGTGACCTTTCTTTTAAAATCAAAAAATTATGGTCTAGTAGCCAGCGAAACTTAGTGCTTTCTGCTGTGCTAGCGGCGATTGTGGCGGCGATCATTGTTGTTGCGCTTTGGAGTTCTTCGCAAAGTTTTAGGCCTTTATACAGCCAGCAAGAGCGCTTTGATATTGGAGAGATCATCTCCGTACTTGAAAATGAAGGTATCAGTTACCGCATGCAAGAGCAAAATGGGCAAGTACTTGTGCCCGAAGGTGATGTTGCTCGGATTCGAATGCTGCTTGCAACTAAAGGGGTCAAAGCAAAATTGCCAACAGGGTTAGATTCGCTGAAAGAAGATAGCTCTTTGGGAACCAGTCAATTTATGGAAACTGCCCGCTATAAGCATGGTTTAGAGGGGGAGTTGGTCCGTACGATCATTTCACTCAATGCGGTATCTAATGCTCGAGTTCACTTGGCGATTCCTCGTCAAACGCTTTTTGTTCGCCAGAATACAGAGAATCCATCGGCTTCTGTGATGTTGGAGTTGAAACCCGGTGAAGACTTAAAACCGGATCAAGTCGAAGCGATTATTAACTTGATCGTTGGTAGCGTAACAGGAATGAAACCGGAGTTTGTTTCGGTTATCGACCAATATGGACGACTGTTGAGTGCCGATGTTGCCTCGCTAGAAACAGGCAAAGTGAACGTTAAATTCTTGGAATACCAAAAAAATGTTGAAAAACAAGTCATTCAACGTGCATCTGACATGCTGACACCGATTGTGGGGCCAAGTAATTTTCGAGTACAAGTGACGGCGCATATGAATTTTAGCCAGATCGAAGAAACACAAGAGATTGTCGATGACTCGCCGGTAGTACGCAGTGAACACAGTATCCAAAGCAATGTTATTGACCAGATTGCGTTGGGTATCCCCGGCTCACTCAGTAATAAACCCCCCGTAACCGGTGCTAAAGCGAAAACGCAGGCCAAGGAAAGCCAAAATACCAATGCTCGCTCAGAGATTAATCGACAATTCGCGCTTGGTAGCAGTATTCGTCGTACTCAATATCAACAGGGACAAGTTGAAAAATTGAATGTTTCTGTACTGATTAACTCACAAGCCTCCCCTGATGGGAACGCTTGGACTGAGAGTGAAAAAACACAGATCTTGAATATGTTGATGGATGCGGTTGGCATCACTGAAGAGCGAGGTGATCGCTTGAGTCTGATGAGCTTCAACTTTACACCAATGGATATCGAAGCCACCCCAGCCTTGCCTTGGTGGCAAGATCCAACCGTGCAGCAACCGATTCGTTATGTCATTGGTGGTGTGTTGTGTATGGCGATGATTCTCTTTGTGTTACGACCATTGATTATGCATCTCACCGGTGCCGATCAGCGTAAGCAAGAACTTGAGTTGTCTGAACCACAAGAAGAAGTCACTTATGACAATGTTCAAACCCGAGAAGAGCGTGAACACGAAGCCACATTGAATCGACGTTTGGCTGAAAAAGGTATCGCAGTTTCATCCGGTCTAGATGTCAACAGTGACATGTTACCGCCCTCTGGTTCACCGCTTGAAATTCAATTGAAGCATTTGCAGCTCATCGCAAATGAAGAGCCTGAGCGGGTAGCTGAAGTATTAAAACAATGGGTAAATGTGAATGAACACAGTGCAGTCGACGCAAAAGCAGACGCTTAGTCATGTAGAGCAGACCGCTCTTGTCTTATTAGGAATGGGCGAAGACGCTGCAGCGAAAGTCCTGCAGCATTTTAATCGGGATGAAACTCAGCGAGTGACCCGAGCCATGGCTCGATTGAGCAGTATCAAGAGCGATATGGCAAGAGTAATCATCCAACATTTTTTTGAAGATTTTCGTGAACACAGTGGCATCCGTGGCGCTTCTAAAGAGTATTTATCAAATACTTTGCGTAAAGCGCTTGGTAACGATTTAGCCAAAGGGTTATTGAATAATCTTTACGGGGATGAGATTCGCAATAATATGCAGCGACTGCAATGGGTAGATGCGGAAGTATTAGCCCGTTTTATTGCCAATGAACATCCGCAAATGCAGGCGATTTTTCTGGCTTATTTACCCGCAGACAGTTCATCGGCAGTATTGAAGTTTTTGCCAGCCGATTACCACGATGAATTGCTGTTCCGTATCGCACGGTTGCAAGATATTGATCATCAGGTTACTGCCGATTTGAATGATTTGATTGAGCGTTGTATTGAGCAGGTTTCAACCAGTCAGAGCGCCCCGTTAACGGGGGTTAAGCAGGTTGCCGATATCATCAATCGCTTTGAAGGTGATCGCGCTTCATTGATGGAGATGCTCAAACTACATGATGAAGACGTGGTGCGTGAAATTGAACAGAATATGTTTGATTTCATGATATTGGCTCGTCAAAAAGAAGAAACCATGGACGTGTTAGTACAACAGGTTCCGATGGAGCTGTGGGCTGTCGCCTTGAAAGGAGCAGACATTACCTTACAGCAAGCCATTAAGCGTTCGATGCCCCAGCGCATGGTTAAAGCTCTAGAAGATGACATGCAAATGCGAGGTGCGGTTGGCTTAAGCCGTGTCGAGCGGGCTCGTCAAGAGATCATGGAATTGATCCGTGAACTCAGTGAAGCGGGCGAAATAGAATTACTGTTATACCAAGAGCCAACGGTGGAGTAGTAACATGGCTGATTCTACCAATATGTTCATGGCAAAAAAAATGCGCTTATCCCCAGCGGCTTATCGTCGTCATCGGTTTCCACCTTTAGCGCAAGCGAATACGATTGATGAGCGATTGAGTCTAGAGAGTGAACAGCCAACGTCGCCAATTGACTTACAGCAACGTTTAGAAGCGGGCTTTCAGCAAGGAATGGAGCAAGGCCATGAAGAGGGATTTCGTCAGGGATTAGACCAAGGCGTTCAGCAAGGAGTGCTTGAAGGACAGAAAGAAGGTTTCCAAAAAGGATTTGTTTCTGGTGAACAAGCAGGAAAAAAAATGTTCACAGAGGCGGTTCAACCGGTTCATGAGTTATATAAAGCATTATCGCGTTGGCAAGTCGAAAAAGAACAACAACAACGCCATGTTATTTGTCAGTTGGTACAAAAGGTAGCCCAGCAAGTGATTCGTGCTGAGTTAACTTTGATGCCGCAGCAAATTCTAGCCTTAGTCGATGAGACGTTAGAAGCGATGCCGGGTAAACATGAGACCGTGACGGTTTATCTTAACCCGCAAGATTTAGAACGTATTACTCAGATTAATACGGAGCTAGCAGCAAGCTGGAAGCTGGTTGCTAAACCGGAGTTGCCAGTGGGAGGGTGTCATCTAGTGACTGAGGATGCAGAAGCCGATGCCAGTTGCCATTCTCGCCTAGAAGATTGTATGGATAATATCAAGCAACATCTTTTAGACGAAGTGGTGCTTCCGCAGGCAGACGTTGTTAATGAGTAATCCTGCATTTCGAGATTTGTTAAATGAGCGAATGAGTGAGGCCATTGCCTCGCTGGATTCAGTGCCTATTGCTCGAGTTACCGGTCGACTAGTCAAAGTGAGCGGTTTAATGCTGCAAGCTGTTGGTTGCCGTTTTAAGTTGGAACAGCGTTGTTTGGTTGAGACTGATGAAGGCGATATGATCGAAGCTCAGGTAGTAGGGTTTGACCATACCGTTGCTTATTTGATGCCGATTCGCCGTTTAGGCGGCTTATTTGCGGGAGCGAAAGTGATTCCGCTTGATGGCGATAGTACCGTGCAATTAAGTAGTCAATGGCTCGGCCGTGTCGTCAATGGTCTTGGTGAAGCATTGGATGACGGGCCTGCATTAAAAGGCGGTGAGCGAGTCTCTCTTGAACCCAAGCCAATTAACCCATTAAAACGCCGCTCAGTCGATACCCCTCTTAATGTTGGGGTCAGGGCGATCAATGGGTTGCTGACAGTAGGAAAAGGTCAACGAATTGGCCTGATGGCTGGTAGTGGCGTGGGAAAAAGCGTTTTAATGGGAATGATCACGCAAAATACCGAGGCGGATGTTATCGTTGTCGGCTTAATTGGTGAGCGGGGCAGAGAAGTCAGGGAGTTTGTTGAACGTAACTTTACCCCAGAAACGCGTCGAAAAGCGATTGTTATTGCCGCCCCTGCTGATGAATCACCGTTAATGCGATTACGTGCCACTTTATTATGCCATCGTGTGGCGGAATATTTCCGTGATCAAGGCAAGGATGTACTACTGTTGATGGATTCATTAACTCGTTACGCCATGGCTCAGCGTGAAATTGCCTTATCGCTAGGTGAACCACCGGCATCAAGAGGATATCCACCGTCAGTTTTTGGCATGCTTCCACAATTACTTGAGAGAGCGGGCAATAGCGATAATCTACATGGCAGCATGACGGCAATTTACACGGTGTTAGCCGAAGGGGATGATCAGCAAGATCCGGTGGTGGATTCTGCTCGCGCTATCCTTGATGGGCACATTGTCTTGTCACGTCAGCTTGCCGAACAAGGGCACTATCCTGCAATTGACATCAATGCTTCAATCAGTCGCTGTATGACTGCGTGCACGCAAGATACCCACAATACCATTGCTAATCAATTCAGGTTGCTTTATTCAAATTACCTGCAAGTAAAAGAGTTACTGCCATTAGGGGGGTATCAACCAGGGCAAGATCCTGAACTGGATCGCTCGGTAGCAATTTATCCTCAGTTAAGAAACTACTTACAACAAGCCGCGAATGAATCGGTCGACTATTCGACCAGCTTGACTCAGCTTGCTCAGTTATTTCAATCACAGTCGGTGAGAAATGATGGAAGCTAAGCTAAAAGCTGTCGGTAAATTGCAATTGATGGAAGAAAAACAGCGTGATCGGATCGGGGTAGAACTTGATGAGACTCGGCAACGGCACGCTCATTTACAGACCCAACTCGAAAAATTGTCTGCGCTGAAGCATGATTCCAGTCAATCAGCATTGATGACGCCAAGATTAAATAGCACGACATTGATGAATTTAAATCGAGTTGATCAAATGCTCCAAAAATTGCTCTTGCACCATGAACATGAACAAGCCGTGATTGAAGCACAGTGCTCGTCAATGCAAAAACAGCTAGCCCATAAGCATGCTCGAGTTCAAGGGCTAGAAAAAGTCCTTGATCGCTGGCGAGCGAAGCAGCGTTATGAAAAAGCGAAGAAAGAGCAAAAACTGATAGAAGATATCATCAATTCGCGTTTGAAGAGAAAAACACCATAGTCAAGTGACAGTGAATGATGTCATCATCTCTTCGTGGTGTTGTTTATCATCAATGGAAATGGCCCTAGCGGGAATTTATACATACGGTTGCATTGTTTTTCTGTTGATATAATATCCATACCTCAACAATGCCTGTTCCTAAATGCAAGCTAAGGGATCGACAATCACATAGGGAGAAAACGCTTGGTTATTACATTAATTGCACTTGCTGCATTGCTGTATGGATTTCATGCCACGAGGCGACTATCCAAATTAGAACTTCGGCTTTCTTTGCTTGAACGTCAATTACGGTTGCTGCATAGCCAATTGTTTAATCCAACTGAGCCTACTCAAGCCTCGCCCGATCCTGCAGAGTCTGTTGCTGATGCTCAACCTAGCATGCCATCCGCTCATGTTGATAACGTTCCTTCGCCAAGCGAGTGTTCAAACTATGAACAAGAGACGGTCATTGAAAAACAGCCTGCGTTATCTGAGACAAGATCAACAGAACATGTATCTGTCTCGAGTTTAGTTACCCATGAGAAAAGCTGGCTTGAAAAACAAGCCGGTCGTTTCGTCACGAATTTTAGAGAGCATTGGCTCGTTTGGATTGGTGCACTTGCTATGTTGGTTGGCAGTGGTTATCTGGTGCAGGTTATTGGCAGTCAGATTGAGTTTTCTCCATTGATGAGAGTTCTGTTGGCTGCGGCTCTTTCTCTGACGGTTATTTTTGCTGGCGAATGGTTTCATCGTCGAGAGCAAACAGTGCAAACGCGTGCGATGCGCTGGAAAGAGTTTACCTACGTTCCCGCCGCCGTTACTGCGACGGGATTAATGGGCGTGTACTGTACCGTTATTTTTGCTTTTATTCTTTACCAAATGCTGAGCCCCGGCCTTTCTCTGCTGATTCTTGCCGTTGCTGCGCTAACTAGCTTGGCATTGTCTATGCGCCAAGGGCCTTTAATGGCAGTGCTGGGGTTGATCGGCGGGTATTCAGCACCATTGTGGATCAACAGTAGTGAGCCTAATTATTTTCTTTTAGCCGGTTACATTGCATTCATTTCTATCGCTGCCACATTATTAATGCAATTTATGCGTAAAGCGTGGTTAGCACCAAGTATTGCGTTACCCCATATGGTATGGATGGTAATGATGATTGCGTGGATACCACAACAACTGCTTTTCTCTTGGCTTATCCTTTACCTTTCTTTGACGCTCTATCTTCTTTTTCTTGTCCCGAGAATGGGGTGGTTGCTTCACCCTCGCTATCGTCATTGCCAAAGGCGTTGGTCTCACTCGCCTGTTTTTATTTCCGTTGCGATGACCTTTATGGTGCTGCAATCGGTCACCAAAATCGATCAATTGACGCTATTACACATTCTTTATTTTTACGGACTCTTGATGGCAGTCATTTGTCTACCAGCCCTACGTAAATCGTGGTCATTACGAGTGTTTCTCCCAACAATAATTGCTGGTGCTGTGGCTGTTTTGGCTCTTACGCTGGTATGTGATGCGCTTTATTCATTACAGTGGCAATCGGTGATTTGGTCGGTTTTCGCCCTTTGTATAGTGGTGATTGGTCTACGTTTGTTTAGTCAGGCTCGGCATGATAGTTCAGCGTTTACAACTCGAACATTACTAGTATTAGTACCACTTATCAGCCTGATTAGTCTGGTTTATTTAGATGTATTTATTCCTGATTATGCTTGGTCTTGGACTGTTTTTTCGCTGTGCATTTCTGGAGGATATTATCTGCTAGCTCGACGTTTTCATTCATTAAGCGAGCATTGCTCTGGTATCGTGCATGGAATGGTTGTTGGTTGTTTATGGGTGTGGCTGAATGACATTGAGTTGACCATGGCCATTGCGGTTCAGATCCTAGTGATGACGATGCAGATCCAGCATCGAATTTTCTCACCTGCTAGCTGGATAGTGAAGGTTGCAATGAGTGTATTAGTGCTCCGCTTGACGTTGTTACCTTTTGTTCCCGCGTGGCAACCAGCGGCAAACGCTAATTGGCTTTGGGGTGTCGTTAGTTATTTCCCGGCATTATTTATCCTGATATATGCCCGCACTCGATTAAAAATAATTAACACAGAACTGTCTAACTGGTTTGAAGGTGCCTGTTTGCATCTGCTACTAATGGCACTGTTTACCCAAACCCATTATGCGCTTACTGGACAATATGGTTATTGGGGGGCGATTGATTTTACCTCAGCAATTATTTTCGCCAATCAGGCGTTAGTGATGGGCTTGATATACAGTTATCGGAGCCAGTTTGCGCAAAAACTGACGCCAATTTATCAAGGATATAGTTACTTACTATGGGGCGTTTTCGCTGGCTTGATGCTGTTACTCAATACCTTTGAATCTCCACTTTGGGTCAACCATGTATCGGCTCAAGCGCTGCCAATTGTCAACATGTTGACTTTAGGTTGGCTATTACCAGCCTCGATTCTCGCCGTCGTGGTAGCTAAACGCTGGCCAACTTTAGCGATTCAACGTCAGTGGCTTGCTATTACGAGCGCAATATTGGCTGCACTTTGGTTGGGGATGTCGATACGCCAATTCTGGCAGTCTACATCGATGACATTATGGCAACCGACCGGGATGGCCGAATTATTCAGCTATTCAATGGCCGGTTTATTGGTCGGTGGTGTATTGACTTGGTATGCGGCGACTCGTCATGTCCCCATTTTGCAACGGGTTGGTGTCGCGATATTGGCTGGCGTCGCGCTAAAAGTCTTTTTATGGGATGTCAGCTCGCTTAATGGCTTTTGGCGTGCGGTGAGCTTTTTAGGTTTGGGTGCATCATTAATTGCGCTCGGTTGGTTGTTTCAAAAGCTTAACCGATCATTAATCTCGACTACTGAGGCGCAGAGTTTGAAACCTTAAGCCGTGTCAGTGATTAAGAGGTGTCTCGCATTTGGATAAATAATTTACATTGATTCATCAATCGTCATTAGTTCAATACTATGCTCAGTGAGGATGATTTTGTTGTAATGTGATGAAGGATGTGAAGATGTTTAAAAGAAAAACGGTTGCATGGTTGTGCGGGGTCGGCGCGTTCCCCGTTTTTGCTGCAATGAATATCCAACCTGATCCTGAAACGCCAGATGGTTATCTTATCGCTCGTTCTGATTTGCAAGCGGTCGAAAAAGAAAAAACAGCGAATCCGATGTATGCCATATGGGCAAATGCTTTAGCAACTCGGCCCAACTCAGTCGTCGAGGCGATTGAACCGGGCCAAGCGACAAACCCCGACAACGTGCAACGTGTGGAACGGGTTTTTCCTGAACATGAGTGGAATTTTCTTACTCATATGGCCGCTCCTGAATACACCTATACCCGATTTTTAAGAGCCATTGGCAAGTTTCCCGCTTTTTGCGGTGATTACAGTGATGGACGTGATGCCGATGCGATTTGTAAAAAGTCGCTGATCACGGCTTTTGCGCATTTTGCCCAAGAAACGGGGGGCCATATTGCGAAAGACAATATTTCCGATAATCCACTTGGATTGGAAGAGTGGCAGCAAGCGCTTGTCCATGTTCGGGAAATGGGCTGGTCGGAAGGACAACTCGGTTATACCACCGGGTGTGGGCAAAATGATTGGCAAAATCGCAAATGGCCTTGTGGTGATGGACAAGGTTATTTTGGTCGTGGAGCCAAGCAACTTTCTTACCATTTTAACTACGGCGCATTTTCTGAAGTGATGTTTGATGGGGATGCTTCTGTACTACTAAATAATCCCGGATTAGTCGCCGACTCTTGGCTTAATCTTGCTTCAGCAATTTGGTTTTTCTTAACGCCGCAAGCGCCTAAACCGGCAATGTTACATGTTATTGATAGGACGTGGGTTCCTTCTCAGCGTGAATTAGACGCAGGTATTGGTTATGGATTTGGCACCACCATCAATGTGATTAATGGCGGTATCGAGTGTGGTGAACAAAATAAAAACAAAGGCCAGCCCGTTAATCGGATCCGTTATTGGGAAGGTTTGGCTGAACACTATCAGATCCCAATTGAAGCGGATGAGCAGAATACTTGCTGGCAACAAACGCCTTATGGCAGCTTAAACTTAAATGGCGCAACGGATGTATTATATACCAATTGGGATGGTAACTGGCGCTATTATCCAGACCGTCCTGGTGGTTATTCATTTGAATGTAACTTAGTTGGATTTCAGACGGCATACTCAGCATTAGTTGAAGGGGATTATGAAAAGTGCGTAACTAATTTGTATCAGTCACACGCCAGCTGGCCTAAGGTACGTGTGGTTGATGAATTAACGCCAACAGAGTCAGAACAGCCGAGTGAACCACCGATTGATGGTGTTGAGGTATGGCAAGCGAATAAGATTTACTATGCGGGGGATCAAGTTACCTATGAAGGCGCGATTTATCAGGTGAAATGGTGGTCACAAGGAAATCTTCCCTCTCAAGGAGACCCATGGTTTTTAGTTCAATCTTAAGCGATTAATACTTTTAGCCAACCCCTTCGGGCTGTGTTTGTGGCCGTGGCCCCTTTCTACCTTGTATAAAGACACCACAAACTGCTGCAAACATCAGCTCGAAAGCTAAGAAATAGGGCTGAAATTTCTTCTATCTTCTACGTTATTCTTCTATATAATTCGGCCTGCTTTTGGGAATCTAATTTTTCAATAATGAGTTTTTCTTTTTCATGACTTGTTCAATAGAATCCGCGCGCTTTTTTATTAACATTTTTGTAAGGTAATTTGCATGTCTACTCAATTAGCTAACCCAGCACCGCTAGGTTTGATGGGGTTCGGTATGACAACCATTCTGCTTAATATCCATAATGCAGGGTTCTTTCCGATTGATTCGATGATTTTAGCCATGGGTATTTTTTACGGCGGTCTTAGCCAAGTCATTGTTGGCATCATGTGTTTTAAACGAGGTGATACCTTCGGCACGACGGCCTTTACTTCTTATGGTCTGTTCTGGCTCACGCTGGTGGGTCTGATTGTTATGCCCTATATGGGATTACCTGCCAGCTCGGCCTACTCTATGGGCTGGTATTTACTTTTATGGGGGATCTTCACTGGCTTTATGTTTATTGGTTCACTCTGTTACCCTGTTGCGAAACAAGTGGTGTTTGGTTCTTTAACGATTTTGTTTGCCTTACTCGCGATTCGTGATTTCACGGGCAGTGAATTCATTGGTGTGATTGCCGGTTTTGAAGGGATTTTCTGTGGTGCAAGTGCGATTTATTTTGCTATGGCACAAGTGATTAACCATGAGTATGGACGCACTATTTTACCGATTGGTGCTAAGAAAAAAGAGGTAGCGCCGGTGACGCAAAAGGTCGCCGCTTAATAATGGTCAACGAAAAGGGAAACGACGAGGTTTCCCTTTTGACGATGGATGAGTAGATGGTTGAGGTGATTTTTATTTTACATCAGCTAATTTTTCTAGTACTCGGATAAGCAATTGAATACGTGGCTCAATAGAGTCTAATTGCAAATATTCTTTCTCACTGTGGAACCCTGCACCGACGGGGCCAAAACCGTCTAATGTTGGAATACCTAAAATAGCGGTTGCATTGGCATCGGAGCCGCCTCCAACTGCTTGCCAGTTTACCTCGATGCCGATTTCTTGGCCTGCCTGCTCGACTATTTGCATTAGTGACTCGGTTTGAGGGCTTGGAACCATCGATGGCTTATAGGCTTCACGTTGCAAGTTAATGGTCACGCCATCAATAAAAGGCGTCGTTAACCATTGATGGAGTTGTTGATCCAATGCGCTATATTCGTCATTGTCCCAAAAACGGACATCGATGATTGCCTGAGCTTTTTCTGGAACGATATTGGCTCCAGCCCCTCCGGAAACCATACCGACATTCAGGGTAGTACCTGATTCAAAGTTGGTTAAACGATTGGCAGCTAAAATCCAGTGTGCCATTTCTGTAATGGCACTGCGCCCTTTTTCTGGTTCATTACCTGCGTGTGCTGCGAGGCCGGTAAATTCAAGTTTATAACGAGCCATCCCTTTACGTGCTTTAACTAAGCTACCATCGGCACGAGCGGCTTCAGCAACTAAAACATGGCGTGATTTTTTAGCCACTTGTTGTAACCATTGACTGGAATATAACGATCCGATCTCCTCATCTGGATTCATACAGATACAAATCGATAATTTGTCTAAAATGGCAGGATTAAGATGACGCATTGCAAAAACAATATTAAGTAGGCCCGATTTCATATCAGATACGCCTGGACCGTAAGCTTTATGCTCATCGATGGTCATCGGGCGTTGACTAGCGGTTCCCGGTGCAAAAACAGTATCCATGTGACCAATCAACATCACATCAATATTATCGTTCTGCGGTTGATTACGAATCTCTAAACCGATACCAGCTTTATCACAGTCAACCTGGGTGACTTGCCAGCCGGGCAGTGCTAGAAACTTAGCTTCAAATTGTTCGGCGATATATTTGATACCATCAAGCGTATAAGTACCACAGTCTACATTGATGAGTGGACGTAATTCATCTAAATATTCTACTAATGAGAATGACATAATTGACTCCTAAACCAATAAATTCATAACTAACATTGCACCGAAGGCATTCAAAATAGAGATAATGATCATAATTGGAATGTAGCGACCTTCTGTACCAATAGCCCCCATAATTCGGCCAATGTATTGAACTTGTGAGCCCATTAAATAAATAGCAGGCGCGAGTATCGCGATATGTTCACCGGTTAAAATACCTTGGTCAAAAAGCGTTATCACCACGCCGACAGCACCCCCCATGGACATCCAAGCACCAATCAAGACAGCCGCTGCTTCACCGGGTAAACCAAATAGTGCCATGATGGGTGAGAATAAAACGCCAATAAGGTCAAGAGCCCCCGTTATCTGTAATGCTTTGATAATGACAAAAGCCATCAGCACATTGGGGACGGTTGAGGTTGTTGCAATGACCCAACCTTTTTTGGCTCCCTCAACAAATACATCGGTTACCATAGGTTTTTTTGTCGAAGGGGATGAAGTTTTTGCTGGGTTGCTCATGGTTAAACCCTCCCTTTGGGGGGATGAGTGGCAGTGGGAGGTGTATCTTTTCCTTCTGTTAGATTTAAATAAATACGGAAAATATTGGCACCAATAATTTTAAAAATAAACATGACGGCAATGGCTAAACCAATAGACGAGGTCACGGCTAAGGAACCATCAGCGAGCGTTAGGGTAAAAAGAACGGCTCCAGATGAAAAGAAATTAACGATAGTGGCTCCTGCCGTAAACTGAAACATAGTAAATATATCGGTTTCTCTTTTACTAATATGTCCTTCATCTTTTAGTTTACGTGTCATTGCTGCCCCCGCATCGGTACTTTGCAAAGAAGCAATGAGCGCTAAACCAGTATTGCCTGGAATATTCATGAGTGGGCGTAGAAGAGGCGTTAATAATTTTCGAGCGGCATCAAGAGCGCCGTATTGTTCAAGAACATTGATCATCCCCAAAGCAAACATAACGGTAGGAATGAGTGAAAGAGCAAAGATGAATCCATCTCGAGCACCACTCCCACCATGACCACGAAAAGAGGTGGTAGCGGTTTGCACTCCATCGGCAGTTTCACTCACGCTATAGGCGACTTTGCCGAATGAACCGTTCAGTGTGGTGAAGTCAAATACACCATACCATTGATTGGATTGCAGCAATCCGGAAAAAAATATCACCGCAAATGCTAAGGCGAGATAACTGGCCCAAGTTACTTTTCTTTCAGGTGCAATAGGATTTGTCATAGTAAAGCCCTATATCAGTAAAGACAGTATTCATCTTCTCTTGTCTTGGTGCTTATAAGGATGATCCGTGTCAATGGAATGAATGAATGGCGGTTTGGCTTATTATTGGTTTTAAGTTTTGTGATTACTATCAAATATAAAATATTCCACTTATATTCTGCGTGATTTACCTTGCTTTTATAAAGCAAGGTTGGTAACAACCTCAATGAGATAAATGAAAATGCATGAGTATCAATTTAACCTAAGGGGAGGGTGACGAATCAGTTTGAGATATTACGCTGTGAGTCATTCAAAAAAATTGATTGAGTTGAACATGAAACAGAGGATGGGTAATGAAAAATGTCCGGTACAATTGTGGCAAGATATAAAGGAGAGGATGAAAAATGATGATGTATCACGCCCATGTTTATTTTGATTTACCTCAGCAGCCACTAGCGGATGCTTTGCAGCGCAGAATTATGACCGAATGTAGTGATAAGATTCGCGCAATGTTTCCATTGGTTCCTCGTTTAGTGGGGCCGCACCGTAAACCGATGTTTGAAATTCACTTCACGGAACAGCAAAAATCCTTGATTGATTGGCTGGATAAGGCTCGCGGCGATCTAAGTGTGTTGATCCATCCAGTTTCAGGGGATGATGCTTACGATCATAGTGCAACACAAGTTCGATGGTTAGGAACTATACTCGGTGTTAACTTAGATAAACTTGGTTAATTCGTTTAAAGGTGTTATCAGCATAAGGATGCTATTGATTGAACCGTGAGGGGATAAAAAATTGGTAGGATCGATTAATTTTAGGTTGACTTTCAACCAGTTGAGCAATACCATTTTGCACGCTTAAACACGGTAGATGACATTATTTAGTATCACACTTTTCCGTTAATCTACCTATTCCAGTTAATTTTTCGAGGTACAACAGAAACCTATGGACTCGTCGAGTAGTCGAATATCACAGTATGGTCTTTTCGATGGTTCGAAAACACCAACGGTTTCTTATTAACCTGCCGCTAAATTTTTAGCTTATGTCAGGTAATAAAAATCTTGGCAAAGCGAACTCTTCTTTTTCTTCCATCGTTAATTCCATACGTTAATACTTTGCGTTAAAGCATATATGCCTAACGTAACCTATGACTGATGCTCATATTTTGAGCCGACACGTCGTTACCAAAACAAGAATATAAGCGATTCAAACTTCGCTTATTTGGTTATTGGGTTTCTTTGTCCTGAGCTCAACTCAGGAGAAACAAAAATGACAACATTTCGTCTTAACCGTATTTCTCAGGTTAAAAAAGCACGTACACCGGTGCAACATGCAGTACAAAGCCATATAAAAAGGGAGTTTTTTGGGGTGAGTATTGATTTAACGGTTGGCGAAGTTATCGCCATGTTGAAAGGCTGTACATCGTTTTTATCAACGTTACATGTGGTGGTGCTAATAAACAGTAATAGCGAATATCAAGGCCTTGTTTCAATGAAAAGCCTATTGTTTGCCGAACCAACGGAACCTGTTTCATCTTTATGCCAAGGCGTACATCATTACACTTTTGCCTTAGATGAAGATTATCCTGCTGCATTAAAGCTACGTCAAAGTCGTTGGCCAGTGTTGCCTGTGTTGGATAGCCGACACCGTGTGGTGGGCATGTTAGATATATCGGCTGCACGTACGATTATTCACCGTCAAGCAGAATTTAATACACCGACGGTGTTACAACCATCAGGCTGGAAGCGATTGGTTCGTTTCTGGAACTAATCGTATGAGGATTTTTCGATGCAAACCACAATCATGACTCAAGCCTTGATGGCACTTCATTTCAGTCAAAATCAACAAGATATACAGCAGTTTATTCAGCAGCATCCTTTAGCGGATTGCGCAGAGGCTTTTACTCAATTATTAACTGAGCAAAAACTCACCAGCAAACAGGTTGGTCAATTATTACTATTGCTACCTTTAGAAAAACAAGCAGCCTTATTCGGCTATTTTTCTTTGGGATGGCAAGAAAAGTTAGCGGAACAATTCGAGGCGCAAGAGCTAGCGCAACTCACTGAATTAATGCCTCACGATGAGCGAGCGGATTTACTGACCCAATTAGAGCCAGAATTTCAGCACCAAGTGCTGCAACAAATGGATGATGAAGATCGGCGAGATATTGAACGGTTAGTTTCGTACCCTGAAGATTGTGTCGGGGCAGTCATGACCTCTGACTTTGCCACGCTCACTGCTCAGCAAACCGTAGAAGAAGCCATTAATCAACTGCGGAAAATTGCCAGTGAACGGGAAACCATTTATCAAGCGTATGTGGTTGATGAACAAATGCGTTTGCAAGGTACGGTATCATTGCGAGATTTGGTTATCTCAGAGCCGAGTTTAACCGTCGCAGAAATCATGACGCAAGTGCTGATCTTTGTCCGAGTCGATGAAGCGCAGAATGTGGCTGCCCAGGCGATCAGTAAGTATGACTTACTCGCGTTACCTGTGTTAGATCATCAAAATCGTATGGTCGGTATTGTGACCTATGATGATGCGATGGACGTGGCGGAAGAAGAAGCGGATCGACATATCCATAAGTCAGCAGCTGTTGATTTTGCTGGTAATTTAAAAGAAGCCTCGGTTGGATTAATGTACCGTAAGCGGGTTTTTTGGTTGGTGTTACTGGTCTTTGGTAACTTGTTCTCTGGTGCAGGTATCGCCTACTTTGAAGATACCATTCAAGCTTATGTCGCGCTGGTTTTCTTCTTACCCCTGTTGATTGGTAGTAGTGGTAATGCGGGGGCACAATCGGCAACCTTGATGGTTCGAGCGATTGCCACCGGTGAAGTGATTGGTAAAGACTGGGCTAAAATGCTGGCGAAAGAGCTATTTATCGCCGGTTTACTGGGTATCACGATGGCGATTGCGGTCTCGCTACTTGGCTTATGGCGCGGCGGCCCTCAAATTGCTCTTGTGGTGGCGTTAACCATGCAAATCGTGGTGGTGGTTGGTTCATTGGTGGGGATGTCACTGCCGTTTATTCTCAGTAAACTTAAGTTTGATCCAGCGTCTGCCAGTGCGCCACTGGTCACCACCATTGCCGATGCGGTCGGGGTTATCATCTATTTCACGGTCGCGACCAGTATTCTCGATTTTCCAGTTAATGCTTAAACATGAGTAAGGCCGCGGAATCATTTGAGAGAGAATAGCAATAGGGAAAGTCGCTCAACTCTGCTAGAATTCCGCGCCTTGTTACCTTCATATAAGGCCATCATAATAATGACAGATCAAGAACGAATTGAGTTACAACAAAATAATCCGCTCCACGGTCTTAAGTTAGACATATTATTGCAAGAGTTGGTCGATTATTATGGTTGGGATATCTTAGACGCCGCTATGCGGTTTAATTGTTTTCATACCAATCCATCGATAGCGAGTAGCGTTAAATATCTAAAGAAAACCGATTGGGCAAGAGAGAAGCTAGAGAACTTTTATCTATATCGATTTAAACGTATGCCAAGGGCTTCTGCTGAAGAGTATGATCTATCTCCTCGGGCTCGAACATTTCCTCATGGCCTTCAACCGAAACAACCCATGGCGTTGACGGTTGATTCAATTTTAAAATCACAAGCCAAAGCAGCATCATCGCATAAAGAACGAGCGGCACGAGAACGTCATTTACGCCGTTGATGACTAATAAATTGAGTCATTAGGTAAATAAAAAGCCCAATGTGTTAATTCATATTGGGCTTTTTATTTTGCTCGTCAAACAACTGTGATTTCCTCAACGAAATGTGCAACGCCTCTTTTGTATAGTCTTTCACTCATTTATGTAAAGGACGGTTATGATGAAGAAATATTGTCCAATTGGGGGTGTGGCTCTAAGTGGTGCGTTATTGTGTGCGGGGCTCAATGCTCAATCACTTTCGCCGCATGATTTTCCTGACGGAAAAACCTGGCTGGTACATGCTCAACAAGGGCTCGCTCCCTATTGGATGATGCAAAGCGCTCAAGGCATCCCAATGGGAAACTTTCCCACCTTTCGATGTGATAATGGGCAAATTTTAGATGTCACTAAAGTATGCCAAGAGCTAAATAAAAATTGGATTACGCCCTATTTTGGTCGTGAGTATACACGGATGAAATCTCGGCAGACGTATGCTTATGGTGTGCTTTATCACTTAACTGGTGATCCCCATGCTTTACAATTAGCTAAGGCAGGTACTGAATATTTAATGAATCAATTGCAAGATAAAGAGCATGGCGGCTTTATCAGCTTTACTGAGCATGGTCAGGCGGGCTTAGAATGGCAACAACGAACCTCGCAAGATCAAGCATATGCTCTGGTAGGGCTTGCCATGTATTATTATTTAACGCGTGATCTAGAGGTTGAAAAAGTACTTATTAACCAACAGCGTTTTATTTTTGATAACTATCGGCTTGATGATGGCAAAGGGTTAGCTTGGGTACTTAAGGATGGTGATGGTGAAAGTACTAAACAGCGTGAATTAGTTGCGCAACTCGATCAAATTAATGGCTATTTATTGTTGGTTGCTCCTCTGCTCCCTGAGCCACATAAAAGCCGTTGGCTGGCCGATTTATCTTGGTTAACCGATACGATGTTAAAGCAATACTATGCCCCACAAGAACAACGCTTTTATGGGGCGATTCATCATCCAGCGGTGATGAATCAGCAAGCGAAACATAATGATTTTGGACACACGATTAAAGCGTATTGGATGACTTACCTGACCGGCGAACTATTACAACGACAAGATTGGCAAAAACTCGCCAAGCAAGGTATGCAACACATTATTGAGCAAGCACAATATGTTCCCAATTACGCGGATATTAAAGGGTTTGTTCCAGAAATGACGCAAGAGCAGTGGCAAGCCAGTTCGATCAAAGCATGGCGTAATCGACCATTCAGTTATGGTATCTCTTCTTGGGAATGGGCTGAACTTGATCAAGCGGCAATGACCCTTTCATTACTTGAAGATCAAGTTAAGCCGGTATTACAGTCAACAGCTAAAGCCTTTATGCAGGTTTGGGTTGATGATCAATATGGTGGGGTTGGATTAAATCCGAAATCAACCAAGGCGTTTCACTGGGGCAATGGATACCATCAGTTTGAACACGCTCTTGTAGGCTATTTAACCGCGCAACAGCTTAACCAACGCCCTGCTAGGCTGTATTTTGCTATCGATGATCCTCAGTCGTATCAACTTTCGCCCTATTATTTTCAAGGGCAGATAAAAAGTCAGCAGCGATTAACTACGGTGAATGGATTGCCTCGCTGGCAAGTTGAGTTTACTGCGATCAAACCGTAATCGGCTCCCTTAACGGTTTAATCACTAATACCAGTATTAATATTAACCAATAGAAGGTTACATTATTTTGCTCTAATAACTCGGATGATTGATCGGTTCAGTGTACAAATACTAGTCTATAAGCAAGCTTATGTTCTACAATCAGAACAAGAAAATAATTCTGTTTACTTTTTGTCTCTCAAGGTTAACGCAAGATAGCCGATACAAAAGTATTCAAGAGTTTGATGAAATAGTTAGGCTAGGGAGCCAAGGATGTTTAAATCGTTTCGCGCAAAAATCACAGCGATCAGTGTCGCTTTAATTGTGATTTCACTGGTAGTCACTGCTGTTTTGAGCATTCGTGTCAGTTCGGATACTCTTCGAGCTCAAATAACACGTAATTTACAACAGCAATTACAATCGCAATCCAATGCTATCGCTAATTGGATGAAGGAACGTAAAGCAATGATCACGGCGACAGGCAAGGTGATTGAGCAAACGGATTCTCTTTCGGCGTTGAAACAATTGAGTGAGGGCGGCGGCTTTTTAGCCACTTATCTTGCTAGACCAAATGGCTCGGCGATTTTCTCTGATGAATGGCAGCCGCCGAGTGATTATAATCCGCTTTCTCGTGAATGGTATCGATTAGCAACTCAGCAAAGTGGTGTGTTGGCTACCGTGCCTTATCTTGATGCGAGTGGTGAAAATCGTTTAGTGGTGACGTTTAGCCATGGTCTAGGCCCCAATGCAAATCGAGGTGTCATTGCTGGTGATGTGCCACTGACTTTTATTATCGATACTGTACGTGACATTGCCCCAACACGTCATAGTTTTGCCTTTTTAACCAATAGTGCAGGCAAGATTATTGCGCATCCTAATCCAGACATGACGTTAAAAAGTTTGCGCGATCTTAATCCTAGCTTAACTCAAACGATGTTGACTGATATTCAAAACAAAGGAGATCGTGAACTGGATCTGCAAGGACAAGCGATTTATCTCACCAGTCAATCGATCCCAGGGACTAACTGGTCGCTAAATATCGCGTTAGATAAACAAGATGCTTTATCGGGGCTCTATAGCATGATTCGATGGACAATCATTGTTGTCATCATTATTGGCGTGGTAGCTGCTGCGATTATGTGGTTTTTTAGCGCATCAGGCTTTAAACGATTGCAAGAAGTTAGCTTGGCAATGACGGATATCGGTCAAGGTGAAGGTGATTTAACTCAGAGAATCGCCGCACAAGGTGATGACGAAATTGCCACCATAGCTAAGGCATTTAATGCATTTGTTGAAAAAATTCATCGATTAGTTAAGGAAGTTAATAATACGGCTCAATCCGTTTCTGCGGCATCAACGACATTAGCCGATATTACTCAACAAAGTGCCGGAGTGGTTGCCCAACAAAGCTCTGAGACGGAGCAAGTGGCCACCGCGATGAATGAAATGACAGCAACCGTACAAGAAGTGGCCAGCCATGCCAGTGAAGCGGCAAGTCAGG
Organism: Vibrio sp. V30_P3S12P165; assembly: GCF_009904905.1. NCBI lineage: Bacteria > Pseudomonadati > Pseudomonadota > Gammaproteobacteria > Vibrionales > Vibrionaceae > Vibrio > Vibrio sp. V30_P3S12P165. The sequence continues at coordinate 162,196 of NZ_WXWH01000036.1, forward strand.
CATCAGAGGCGGATACACAAACCAAACAAGGCCAAACCTTATTACGCGAAACACTGCAACAACTGAAAAATCTAGATGATACCTTGCAAGGTAGCAGTACAACCATTGCTGAATTACAAAGCGGTACACAAGATATTGTTGGGATGCTAGATGTCATTAGCTCTGTTTCTGAGCAAACCAATTTGTTGGCTTTGAATGCGGCAATTGAAGCAGCTCGAGCGGGTGAGCATGGACGAGGTTTTGCGGTGGTTGCTGATGAAGTTCGAGGTCTGGCTGGCCGAACACAAGAAAGCACTCAGCAAATCCAAGAGGTGGTCGACCGGCTCTTTAAGCAAACAGAGAATGTGGTTAGCGTGATGTCACAAAGTCGCTCTGCTGCGCAAACAACGGTTACAAAGGCTGAAGACATGGCTGCGCGGTTAGAGCAAATTAACCAAGCTGTGACCCTGATTGCTGATATGAATTTACAAATTGCGACTGCGGCTGAAGAGCAGTCTTCCGTTGCTGAGCTGATTAACCAAAATGTTGTTAATATAAATGATCTCTCTTCTCAAACAGAACAAGCATCGCATAACTTAATGGATGCTACGCAGTCATTAAGTGCGCAGGCGAGTCAACTGCATGAGCAAGTCTCACAATTCAAAATTTAACGGATAGAGTCTATTAAAAGGGGCGAGAAGCCCCTTTTATATGCTTAGTGAATAATACCTTGATCTTTCGCCATTTGGTTGGCCATTTTGGGGGCTTGCCATAAGCAAGGAAGTAAAATAAGTGAAGCGGGAACCGCTGTGATCACAATAAAAGACTGTAATGCCGAAATACCGCCCTCTCCCATAGAAATAAGCACAATCGCCATCGCGCCCATGACGATCCCCCAAAAAGCACGAATGGCCGCATTAGGATTCGTATCACCACTGATTACGACACTAATGGTATAGGTCATGGAATCACCAGTGGTGACAATGAAGGTTGTTGTTAATACTAGAAATAACAAAGAAACTAACAAAGGAAATGGTAACTGAGCGGTGATTGCTAATAAGGCACCAGGAAGATTAAATCCTTCAAAACCTTGTGCGATCACGCCAGGGTTTGCTAACTCAAAGGCCAAGCCGCTACCGCCAACAATACTAAACCAGAAGCAGGTAATGAGTGGAGCGGCAATACTAATCGCCAGAATTAATTGACGTAACGTTCGTCCACGAGATATTCGAGCAATAAAAATGGCCATCATTGGCCCATATCCAATAAACCAACCCCAGAAAAATACAGTCCACCAACTTAACCAGTCGGTATCAGCACGAAACATTGCCATCGGAACAAAATTATCGATCATTGAAGCAACGCCTTGCATGTAACCATCAATAATAAAATGGGTTGGCCCTGCAATCAGAATAAATAACACTAACCCAACCGCGAGAATGATGTTGTAACGGCTAATTATTTGAATGCCTTTACTTAAGCCACTTAAGGCTGAAAAGGTATACAGTGCCATAGCGAATAAAATAACGATAATTTGTGTGGTAAAGCTATCAGGAATACCAAACAACGCATTAAGAGCGTAGCTAATCTGTAATCCGAGAAATCCGATGGGACCAATGGTTCCTGCAGCAACAGCAATAATACTGAGCGCATCAATGGTATTGGCTATCCAACCGTTAACGGCTCGTTGACCAAGAATGGGATAGAGTAGTGTGCGTGGTTTTAGCGGTAGTCCTTTGTCGTAGTGTAGATGCATTAATACGATCGATGAAAGGCAGCCTAAAATAGCCCAAGCTAAAAACCCCCAATGCATAAAAGATTGTGAGAGGGCATTAATCGCCATTTTTTGAGGCGATGCGGCACCAAAGATCGGCGGAGCACTGACAAAATGGGCTATTGGTTCGGCGGCAGCCCAAAAAACACCTCCGCCTGCCAGCAAGGTACAGAGAATGATGGATAGCCATTTGAAGTTATCCAGCTCTGGTATGCTAAGGCCACCCAATCGAACCGAGCCAGTTTGTGTTACCGCCAGTGCTAACCCAATCACAAAGTTTGCCAATAATAGCAATTGCCAAAAAGCGCCAAATCCTTGGGTTGCATAGTGAAAACCAGAGTCAATCAGGGAGGTAAGCAATGAAGGGTTCGTGAGGGCTAATAATACGAACAAGGAAAGAAAACTACCACTGAGCCATAAGACAGGGTTATTAAGCTCGAGTTTTTTTTGTAATGAATGAGAGGAGGTCTGAGGGGGATGAGTGGCTGAGTAATCCGATGCGCTCATACAAGGTGCTTCGGTATTCAAATAAACTTTAGACATAAAAACTCGCTGTTAGCTCTGAAAAATCAGGTTGTGTGTAAAATGCTCAACTGTATATTGTGAGGTAAATCATAAAACTGAGCATAATAACATAAATTAGGTTGATAATGCATCCGTATTGCTAATCCAATAATGCATTTAGTATCCATGATTAAAGTAATTGAGGGTAAGAAAAAGAGCTGAGTGGAAAATAAATAGGAAAGTATGCTATCGGTTATCTTCTTGCTACTTGAATCTGTAGCGGTGTTGGTTACGTTCTTTCACCCTAATCACATCGCCTGTCTATGCGCATGGGGATGATGAGAGCCATCCGCGGCTCTCACCCAACTAACACTTCGATTTATTTAGAAATATAGCACCAAGCAGAGAGAGGCTGCGGGGCGTGAATGGGCTTATTTGGCTGTAAACTCTTCGATGGCTCCGAGGGCTTGTGTGCCATAGGTAAATGATGGGCCTCCTCCCATCAGCACCGCGACATTGATCACTTCGACTAACTCAGCTTTAGTGGCTCCTGCTTTTAGTGCGGCAAATACATGAGCAGCAATACAGCCCTCACAACGTGCAGCAATGCCAATGGCTAACGCAATCATCTCTTTGGTTTTAAGTTCCAGTTCTCCTGGTGCCATGGCAGCTTTATGAAGCTGCATAAATGCAGCAAGGGTATCAGGGCTTTGCTGCTTATAGCTTCGACCCAGGGTATTTTGTTCTTTGAGCAGTTCAGTATAAGACTTCATTGAGTGTTCCTTTTTTAGTATTATCTAAATAAGACTTATCTAATATAATAAACAGCTCTGAAAAAAGCAAGTGCAATTAATTCAATATCTAAGATTTGTTCATCTATTTTTATTATATGTTTATTTATTGCTTTAATTCTTTATTTAATTTTTGCTTGAGAGTGATTTTTATTACCAAAATTTATTTAGCCTTTTATAGATGTGGATCAATTTCGACCTTAAGATTTATTATTCACAATAACCACAAAATAACTATGATTACTCATAAATAAACGAGGATGTGAAAGAAGCTTCCCCGAGCCACCTCTATGATAGGAAATAAGCCGTATTTCGGTTTAACTTAAGGACAAGATCGAAAGGAGGGGCAATTCCTTTTGGCGTCATCAGAGGAAATCAATAGCTTGTTTGGCAACCTCTCTATCGCTGTATGTATACAGTTATATTGCGTGGGTAATGTCAATTATGATTAAAAACCGATTTAAAGCTTTATTGTCGCCGGATGTCACGCGACGCGGATTTATTAAATCCAGTTCGATGCTCGGTGGGCTCGCGGCCGTCACCAGTGCCCTTCCTTTTAAATCTTCTTTTGTTCAAGCCAAAGAAACGCCCATCAAAGCCGATGAAAAAGTGGTATGGAGTGCGTGTACGGTTAACTGTGGTAGCCGTTGCCCGCTTCGTATGCATGTTGTCGATGGTGAGATCAAATGGGTTGAGACGGACAATACTGGTACAGATAACTATGCGGCAAAAGATGTACAGGTTCGTGCTTGTTTACGTGGCCGTTCTATGCGTCGTCGAGTTTATAATCCAGATCGTCTCAAATACCCATTAAAACGGGTAGGGAAACGAGGTGAAGGTAAATTTAAGCGCATCAGTTGGGAAGAAGCCTACAACGAGATTGCGAATAATTTACAACGTATTATCGATGATTACGGTAATGAAGCGGTATACCTTAACTATGGTACCGGGACATTAGGTGGAACGGTAACTCGCTCTTGGCCACCAGGTAAAACCTTGATTGCTCGGTTGATGAATTTAAAAGGTGGTTATTTAAATCATTATGGTGACTACTCAACAGCGCAAATTGCTGAGGGATTAAATTATACCTATGGTGGCTGGGCATACGGTAACTCTTTTTCTGATTTGGAAAACGCCAAACTGATTGTGCAATTTGGTAATAACCCTGCAGAGACGCGTATGTCTGGTGGTGGGTTAATTCATCATTATGTAGAGAGTAAAGCGAAATCTCAGGCGCGGACGATTATTATTGATCCACGTTATACCGATACAGCAGGTGGCCGAGAAGATGAATGGATTCCTATCCGCCCAGGTACCGATGCGGCATTTATTTCTGCCATGGCGTATGTGATGATCAAAGAAGATTTGGTCGATCAACCTTTCTTAGATAAATACTGCGTGGGTTACGATGAAAAAACGTTGCCAGCTTCAGCTCCGGCCAACAGTGACTACAAATCGTATATTTTAGGATTAGGTGCAGATAAAACCCCAAAAACACCAGAATGGGCAGCGTCGATTACCGGAATTCCGGTCGATGTGATCATTAAAACCGCACGCGAGATCGGTTCAACCAAACCTTGTGCCATTCACCAAGGTTGGGGGTTACAACGTACCGCTGCCGGTGAAATTGCTTCTCGTGCCGTAGCGATGTTGGCAATTTTAACCGGAAATGTCGGCATTAATGGTGGTGGAACTGGTGCTCGTGAGTCGGATTACAGCATCCCATTTGTGCGTTTCCCTACCTTAGAAAACCCAGTGAAAACCGCTATCTCTATGTTCCTCTGGACGGATGCGATTGTGCGAGGCCCAGAAATGACGGCCTTAAAAGATGGGGTTCGTGGTAAAGATAAGTTGGATGTGCCGATTAAGTTTATCTGGAACTATGCTGGCAACTGTTTAATTAACCAACATGCGGATATCAACCGTACTCATGACATTCTGCAAGATGACACGGCTTGTGAAATGATAGTGGTGATTGATAACCATATGACGGCTTCTGCCAAATATGCTGATATCGTATTGCCAGATTTGACGACCTCTGAACAAGCCGATTTCTGTATGGATGGTAAAGCGGCCAATATGCCGTATTTCATTTATGCCGACCAAGCGATTAAGCCGCAATTTGAAGCGCGGGGGATTTATGAAATTTGTTCCGAGCTGGCTAAACGTCTTGGTGTGGAAGAGGCCTTTACCGAGGGACGAGATCAAGAAGGTTGGTTGCGTCATTTATATGCGGAAACACGCAAACTTGATCCTAGCTTGCCTGATTTTGAAACGGTTCGTCAGCAAGGCATTGTGAAGCGCACTGACCCGAATGGCCATTATGTGGCGTATAAAGCTTTCCGTGACGATCCGCAGAACAATCCATTATCAACGCCTTCTGGAAAAATTGAAATTTATTCAGAACGGTTGGCAGAAATCGCTGCAACGTGGGAACTTCCTGAAGGGGATGTGATTCATCCACTGCCGGTTTATACCTCAACCTTTGAAGGATGGGATGATCCAAAACGTTCACAGTATCCATTGCAATTAACAGGTTTTCATTTTAAAGCTCGTGTCCATTCGACATACGGCAATGTTGATATTTTAAAAGAAGCGGCTCGTCAAGAAATGTGGATTAACCCAATTGATGCCCAAATTCGTGGGATTAAAAACGGTGATCGGGTGCGTATTTTTAATGATCGTGGAGAAACGCATATTCATGCTAAGGTCACCCCACGGATTATTCCTGGTGTTGTTGCATTAGGCGAAGGCGCTTGGTACACGCCCGATGGACGAAAAGTCGATCAAGCGGGCTCGATTAATGTGTTGACAACTCAACGGCCGAGTCCGTTGGCTAAAGGTAACCCTCAGCATACTAATCTTGTTCAAGTTCAGCGCGTATAACCCAAGGATTAACTTATGAAACAGTATGGTTTTTATATTGATTCCAGCAAATGTACGGGCTGTAAAACGTGTCAGCTCTCTTGTAAAGACAATAAAGACTTAGGCGTTGGTGTGAATTTCCGCCGTGTATACGACTATGAAGGGGGAAATTGGGTCGTTGAAGGAGAAACCTTCCGCCAAGACGTTTTTTCTTACTACCTTTCTATCGCTTGTAACCATTGTGATGAGCCTGCGTGTACCAAGGTTTGTCCATCCGGTGCAATGCATAAACGTGAAGATGGTTTTGTGATTGTGGATGAAAGTGTTTGTATTGGCTGTAAGTTATGTGCGATGTCTTGTCCTTACGGTGCACCGCAGTACAACGAAGAAAAAGGTCATATGACCAAGTGTGATGGTTGTTATGAGCGAGTTGCACAAGGTTTAGAGCCGATTTGTGTTGGCTCTTGTCCACTAAGAGCGTTAGAGTTTGGGCCCATTGATGAATTAAGAGCGAAATATGGCATTAATGCGGATGTGGCACCATTGCCTTCTTCTCTTATTACGAAGCCAAATATTGTGATTAAACCGAATAAAAATGCCCGACCCACGGGTGATCAAACGGGTTTCTTAGCAAATCCGAAGGAGGTATAAGATGGCTTGGCATGAATTTCCACTGATGATCTTTACCGTCTTTGCTCAAACCGCAGTAGGGGCCTTTTTATTGGTTTGTTTAATGCTTTTATTTGGTCGTCCGAGTGAACAGCAAAAAACAGCAATGATTAAAAGCTTATTTTTTGTTTGGGTCTTGATGGGGATTGGCTTCGCTGCATCGACTTTTCATTTGGGGAGTCCACTGCGTGCCTTCAATGCTTTTAACCGAGTTGGCCATGCTTGGTTGTCGAATGAAATCTTAACCGGGAGTGTTTTCTTTGCGTTAGGCGGATTGTTCTGGTTGCTTAGTGTTTTGAACTTGGCTTCAGCAGCATTACGCAAAGGCTTGATGTTGGCTGCCATGGTGATGGGAATCTTCTTTATGTATGCCATGGCCCGTTTGTATATGATTGAAACGGTTCCAACTTGGAATACCGTTTATACACCATTAAGCTTTATTTTAACGGCGGTGATTGCGGGAAGTATTTTTGCTTGCGCATTATTAACCGGATCTGGATACCGCACCAATATGGTTGAAAAACAGTTACCTATTTTGGGTGGACTGGGTGTCATTGCGAGTATACTAGTCAGTTTTACACAGTTGCATGAGTTAGCACATATCCATACTTCGATTATTTCGGCTTCAGAGTTGCTACCTAATATCGGTATGCTCAAAGCGATTCAATACTTATTATTGGTCGTGGCGCTAGTGTTATGGTGGTGGCCGACTTGGCAACGATCTCAACGCGCATTGGTACCGATTTTAATGGGGACTGTGTGTGTGTTATTCGCTGAGTTTTTAGGTCGTGGTATTTTCTACAGCTTACATATGACCGTTGGTTTATAACCTCACGTCAATCAATACGTAAGAAGGAGGCTGAAGCCTCCTTCTTTGTAGATAAAGAGTGTTTATTTATATGAATGAAATTATTACGTTGAGTTCTGTTTTAGGCAGTTTATTGTATTACCCGCTATCGCATCCTAGTAACCAAGAAATATTACAACAGTTGACCCATTGGCCTGACGATGATCATCCTTTTATTGATCTACTTTTTGCTCTAAAAAAAGAAACGCCCGAAGCGATCGTAGAAGATTATCAACAGCTTTTTGAAGGCAGAGAAACCATGTTAGCGCCCCCTTGGGGATCGGTTTATTTAGATAAAGAACAGGTTATTTTTGGTGAAACAACGTTAGCGCTTCGCTCTTTCTTGCGCCAACATCAACTTGAAATTGATACTGGATTACGTGAACCAGAAGATCATTTTGGGCTAATGTTAATGCTGCTGAGCCAACTGCTTCGCGATGATGCAAGCCAAAAGAGTGGTAAAGTATTACTGTCTCATCATCTGTTACCTTGGGGTTACCGTTACCTCACGTTGCTGAGACAGTCAGCAACAACACAAACGTATCAATGTTTGGCCGAGATTGCCCAGCAGTGGTTAGAGTATTTACAACAAGCTTTTTCAGTTCAGGCGGTAACGATGAAACTCTATCGATAGTTCTAGGATAAAAGATGAAGATAGTGATTGCCCCCGATTCATTTAAAGAAAGCTTAACCGCGAAACAAGTGAGCCAAGCCATTAAAACGGGGTTAAAACGAGTATGGCCAGAGGCAGAATTTGTCTGTATTCCCGTTGCTGATGGTGGCGAAGGGACGGTTCAAGCCTTGGTGGATGCAACGGGCGGTAAGTTGGTGCTCACTGAAGTGAATGCTCCTTTAGGCAATCAGGTCGAGGCTGTTTATGGTGTGCTGGGAGACGGTAAAACTGCCGTTATCGAGATGGCTCAAGCCAGTGGGCTTAATCTAGTACCGAATCAACGGCGGGATCCCAAATTGACCAGTAGTTATGGCACGGGTCAATTAGTGAAACATGCATTAGATGCTGGAATAAGACGTTTCATGATTGGTTTAGGCGGTAGTGCCACCAATGATGCTGGCAGCGGTATGCTCGCTGCTTTAGGTGTGAAATTTTATAATCAAAATGGCGATGAGTTTGCTCCTTCAGGGCTAGCGCTAACTGAGTTATCCCGAATTGATATTTCAGATTTAGATGCTCGGCTAGCGCTGTGTGAAATATTTGTCGCTTGTGATGTCGATAATCCACTTTGCGGTGACAGGGGAGCCTCGGCAGTGTTTGGCCCCCAAAAAGGTGCTAGTGCTGAAGACGTGATAACGCTTGATCAAGCGTTATACAACTTTGGCTTATTCACTGAACAAGTGACGGGTCATCATGTACTTTCTGTAAAAGGTTCCGGTGCTGCCGGAGGGATGGGGGCAGCATGGATGGCCTATACTCCAGCGATAGTGAAATCAGGCATTGATATGGTGCTTGATACGGTAGGATTAGCTGAAAAACTAGTTGATACTGATATCGTATTTACCGGTGAAGGATGCATTGATCAGCAAACCATTTATGGCAAAGCGCCGGTAGGAGTGGCTAAGCTTGCCAAAGCATTCAATATTCCGGTTATTGCGGTGGCCGGTTGTACGGGAGAGAATTATCAAGCGGTTTATCAGCACGGCATCGATGCGGTTTTTCCTTGTACGCCTCGAGCCATGAGCCTACCAGAAGCATTAGCGGAAGCTGAAGTTAACCTCATCAACACCGCTGAAAGTGTTGGGCGTTTATGGCAGCTATCGCGATGTTACTGAAAATACAGGGTATATACCCAAACAACTTGGAGTTGCAAGTAGGCGATAAGTGAGTGACAAATTTGTCTGGAACAAATTTGAACAGCCGTGGGCTAGCCTTTGGTGAGAGCCACGGATGACTGTCATCATCCCCATGAGCATCGATAGGCGATGTGATTGGGGTGAACGAATGTGGCCAACACCGCTGCAGATTCAAGTAGCAAGAGTATGCATAACGCTTTAAAACAGAATGTGACTCATCGCGTTTGAATAAATTTGCTGTAGGTACTGACTCGACCGTTGATGTACTCAATACCGCAGTGAATGCTGTGTTCGTTATGGCCAACAATCTGGTATTCGACAATAAATTCACCGCTGATCACTTTAATAAATAACAAACCGTCGATGACTTTCCACAATCCTTGCAGTGTTTTTTCACCAAACAGATCTTGCTCGACCAACGTGCCATTGGACTTTAAATGCAAGGCAGAAGAAAAACCGTCCACATTCACTTTTACCCAAGTATGCTGGTGGGCCTCAAAGCTTAATATTTTGCGTCGACATTTGACCCACTCTATCAGCGCTTGTTCTTGGGTTGACGTCAGTGTGGGGAGCGCTTCCATTTCTAACAGGGTGTGATGCTTTTCATACCAGAAGAGTTGTAAGTGAAGTAATTTCATTGGTTCTCAGAGTGTTATGCATCGGGGCGTTATCAAGAGGCAACTCTGCGCGATTGTGTTGGCGATGTCAACATTTGCCAAGAAAAGAGACCGCGCTCACGGGGGAGGCTAGCGCGGCCTTATCCAAGTTCAGGATGAAGAATGCATAAAAGCACGATTTATTGATTGAATAAAGGAGCTATAGGTTAAATAAACGAGGTAAATCTGCGGCGTCACACGCTTGGTTTAACCGTTGTTGAGCGGTACGAATGTCGCGCTGCCAATCTTCATTTTGTGCCCACATCTCAATCACCATCGGCACAACGCAGTGTGTCTTTTTCAAGGTTTGGAAAATGGCGTCGAAATTAACCTCTCCTTGCCCAATCACTAAATCTCGAAACTGCCCAGCGTAGTTTGGGGTGACACAATAGGTATCTTTAAGATGGATCTGCGTGATGTGTGGCATACCAAGCGCCAATTCTGTGCATACATCGTAGTTCCAACCTGAAATGTTGCCTACATCTGGATACGCCATAAAATAGGGTGAGGGTACTTGCCGCTTTAGAATTTCGAATTTGCTCAGTGAGTTAAGATAGCGGGTATCCATGATCTCCACCGCCAGCATCACGCCAGCACGCTCGGCCAGTTTGGCGGCAAGCTGCATGCCTTCAATGAAGCGTTGATGAGTTTCTTCATTAGCGGGTTCGTAATAGACATCATAGCCTGCGAGTTGAATGGTGCGAATGCCCAGTTTGTAAGCTAAGGTAATCGCTTTTTCCATGTGCAGAATAGCTTGCTCTCTAATCGCGGGGTCTGACGAGCCAAAAGGAAACTTACGGTGCGCACTTAGACACATTGATTGCAGCGGGATTTGGTATTGCTCACACCATCTTCGTAGCTGATAGATGGTTGCATCATCCCAGTCTAAGCGTTGACGACGTTCATCTGACTCATCGACGGATATCTCTAAAAAATCAAACCCCAGTTCTTTTGTTGTGGCGAGCTTTTCTTCCCAACAGAAATGATTGGGGAGCGCTTTTTCATACAACCCGATACGTTGGCGTGGCAAATGCTGATACATACGGCCTCCTAGCACCAAAAACGATCGATTTGACTGCGCAGTGCTTCGGCCGTGACGCGACCTTTTTCACCGACCAATGCACGCCCTGCAATGAAGGTTTTGGCCTTAATACCTTCAAATAAATAGAGATCTTCTGGCACGATGCCGCCTGTGATGGAAAGCTCAAGCCCCATATCGGATAGCGTTCGCATCTTCTCAACATCTTCGCTTGTCCAACCAATACCGGCCAGTTCGGCATCTCTTGAACGGTGATAAATGGCTTGAGTGATACCAAGGTCAATCCACGCTTGTGCATCAGCAAAGGTCCAGTTGCCGTAAATTTCGATTTGGATTTCGCCATCCAGTTCATCGGCGACTTTCTTACACGCGCTGATGGTGGCGATATGCGCTGCGGCAGAAACGGTGATCCAATCTGCGCCAGCTTCAAATGCCATCCGCGCTAAAATAGCGCCGCCATCGGTGGTTTTCATATCGCACACTAGAATATGGTCAGGGTGATTATGGCGTAACGTTTTGACGGCCTTCATACCTTCAGCAAAGGCGAGGATGGTGCCGACTTCGATGACATCCACAAAGCTTGCTACGTTTTTTGCTACTTCGATGGCAGAAATAAGGTCAGTTTGGTCGAGCGCGATTTGGATCATTGGTTTAGTCATGAGAGTTATCCTTCAATTTTGTCACGGATCAAACGGGCGAGCCCGTCTTGATTGTTATCGGTTGTACAAATCAGATTGGCGTGGGACTTCACCGTATCGTCGGCATTGAGCATTGCCACGCCGAGCCCGGCGTAGTCGAGCATTGAAATATCATTATGGTTATCACCGACGGCCAGTACGTGATTGGCATGGTAGCCAAGCGATTGCACATATTCAGCCAAGCGCTGACCTTTACTGTTACCTTTGGCAGCAAAGTCGATGCGATTCGACCATGAACGCTCACCGTTGAATGTCTCTTGTACCCAAGCTTGTTGGGCAAGTCGTTCAACGGAACTCGGTAGCCCTTCAACCACAAATTTCCAAATAAACGTTTCTTGCTCGACGCGGTGACGAAACGAGTCAATTTGTTCGATTTTAGGTTGTGCTGCCGATGGGTACTGGCTGGCCCACTTTTCTAACGCTTGCATGTAGGCGATTGGGCTACGCTTGGAATAGGTCATCGCGTCGGTCACATACATCACCAGTTTCATTTGAAACTCTTTAGCCAAAGCGAGAAAGCTCAACGCATCGTGTTTGGGGATGGCATTGTGCTTGAGCACTTTTTCATTTTGGTAGTCATACACATAGGTGCCGTTACAGCAGATGATGGGGGTTGTGAGCCCCAATTCTTGATAATAGGGTTTCGCTGCCGTGTGGTGACGGCCAGTCACAATCACCACGTGGCAGTGTTGCTGCGCCTGTTGAATCGCCCGTTTTAATTGTGGATGAATGGTGTGTTCATCAGTCAACACCGTGCCATCAAGATCGAGCGCGAGAACTTTATACATAGCCGCTACCTTTGGCCGTAGTAAGCGTTATCACCATGCTTACGTTGATAGTGTTTATCGGATAATTCCGGTTGAATTTTGATGCCACTGTTGAGTGAACGAGTCGCCAGCGCCATGGCGGAAATCTCTTCCAAGACGACAGCGTTATGAACCGCATCGTTAGCATCTTTGCCCCAAGAGAAAGGAGCATGCCCGGCGACAATCACGCTTGGCACCGCCATCGGGTCAATGCGACGATGTTTGAACTCTTCGATGATCACAAGGCCGGTATTTTTCTCATATTGGCCAGCGATTTCATCGCAAGAAAGTTTGCGTGTGCAGGGGATGTCACCGTAAAAATAATCGGCGTGAGTAGTGCCTAAAGCGGGTATGTCAATGCCCGCTTGCGCCCAAATAGTGGCACTGCGCGAATGGGTGTGTACCACGCCGCCAATCTCTGGATAAGCTTTATAGAGTTCAAGGTGAGTGGCGGTATCACTGGATGGATTAAGTGTGCCTTCCACAATCGCGCCGTTAAGGTCAACGATCACCATGTCATCGACTTTCATCACATCGTATTCTACGCCGGAAGGTTTGATGGCGATGACGCCCTTCTCGCGGTCTATTTCTGATACATTGCCCCAAGTGAAAGTGACTAAACCGTATTGGGGAAGCTTAAGATTTGCCGCAAATACTCGCTGTTTTAGTTCGCTATACATGACATCCTCACTCGACCAACTGCGCCGCTAACGCTTGATCAATCACTTGGTAAACATCCTGCGCGGTACGACAACGGCGCAGTTTATCGAGATCAACCCCAGTCTCGCTCTCTTCATCATCCAGCACTTGGGTTACTTCCATTAATCCTTCCATATGCTGATCAGATGAGCTGCCCGCTAAGGTGATCAGCACATCGACTGGTTGATCTTCGCCGTCAAAATAGACAGGCGTTTGCAGCGTCACTAAAGCAAAGGCGGTTCTGATCACGCCATTTTCTGGGCGAGCATGAGGTAGGGCAAGATTCGGCGCGATGACGATGTATGGGCCTAATTGTTCAACGCTGCTGATGATGGCATCGTGATAACAGGGGTGGATGGCTCCTGATTTGATCAGCCTATCCGTACCGATTTTGATCGCCTCTTGCCAAGTACTCGCTTGGGCATTTAATTGAATGGAGTCATTGTCGATCAGTGATTGTTTTAGTCCCATGGTTCTATCTCCAGAGTGGGTGCCAGTACTTCTGGCACCTATTGTTTTTGTATTTATCGTCTTTGTGCTTATCGTTTGGTCGTCAATAGCTATTTCAAAGTGACAAAGTTTTTATCGATGATGTCGAGCAACTCATCACCAAAAGAGTTCGGATTCAGCATGTTTTGTACCCCGAGCACAAATTTGCCTTCTCCGGCCTCCATCTCACCAGAGAGATGTTTTGATGAGACGATAATATCGGTGGTGGCGAGCTTAGATTTATAATCAGACACTGCGCAGGAATCCATCACGTGTGGAATGCCTTTCTTCTCTAGATACTTACCGATTTTCATCTTCATCATCATTGAGGAGCCTTGCCCATTACCACACACGGCTAAAATGCTGACCGGGCGCACGCCATCACTGACTTTCAGTGCTTGTTCGACGGCGGCGATGACGTCTGGCTCGTCACTGATGTTTACTAAACCTTGTGCATCTTCCTCTTCACGCAGCTTTTTAGAGGCGAAGAACATGTACACCCCAGCCAATGCAATCAGCACAAAGAAGAACAGTTTTGAGGCGGATAAGCCTTGCATGATTGGCGGGAAGACTAACGCCCAGTCGGCCATGCCCATCCAGCCACTGAATTCGGTGCCGTATTGGTTGAAGATGTGAATGGCCCATGCTGAGCCAACGACTTCGATGATACCCATCACAAAACAGATCTTCATGACCGCGCGCCAGCCGCCAAAGTGGTTGGCAAACACACCAATGGTGGCGTTGGAGAAGAACATCGGAATAAAGCCGGGAATGATCATGATCGGTGCATCAAATGCGAGCATGGCCAGCACTGCGGTAAATTGACCAATCGCACCCCACATAAAACCAAACACCATGGCATTAGGTGAAAATGCGTAGATAGCGGCGCAGTCAATGGCTAAAACCGCGTTAGGGATCACGCGCTCTGAGATGCCTTTAAAGGCTTCAGACAGTTCAGCAACGAACATGCGCACCCCTGCAACAATCACTTGGATCGCTACCGCAAATTTAAGACCAGTTTCCAGAATGTAGATAGACCAATGGGTTTTGCCCGCCATCGCTTGCAGGTTGTCTAAACCAAAGGAGAGCAAAATTATGCCGAAAAATAGCGTCATCACAATCGCGGTAGCGGCAATGCTGTCGTGGAAAATGTGCAACCATTTAGGCAGTTCAAGGTGGTCGACACTGTCTTTTTTGTCGCCCAACTTGGGGGCAACCTTAACCGCAATCCAAGATGCCACTTGCTGTTGGTGGCCGATGGAGAAACCGGCACCGCCTGTAACTTCTTCAGTGGGTTTGAACATAATGTTGGAGGAGATCGACCAGTAAAGCGCCATCAAAACAGCCGAATAAAGGATGGTTTCCCACATGCTCGCACCGAGTACAAGGTAGAACACGGCAATCAATCCCGCTTGCTGGAACATAATGTGTCCCGTTAGCATGATAGTACGAATGCCCGTGTAGCGACGCAGTAAAACCAGCAAAATATTAATCGCCAGTGCCAGTAGTACGGTATAGCCGACCCAAGAATAATCGTCCCCCATGATTTCCATGGTCGCCATCATCGAGGTATACGGGTCGATCACCGAACCGGTTAAACCATGATATTCCGATAATTTCTCAATCACAGGCTTAAAGCCTGCCACTAAGGTTCCTGCACCCACTTGTACCAACATAAAGCCGACGATAGTTTTGATCGACCCTTTGATGATGGTGGTGGCGTCTCTTCTTAATAACCAATACCCGATAAGGGTGACTAAGCCCAGCAGCAAAGGTGCTTTAGTCATAACTTGGCTATAAAAAATGTAGAAGATATCGTAGATGAACTGCATATCTTTACCCCTTGATTCTTTATTTATCGTTATGTGTATTCCCGTCTTACTCGAAGCTGGGTGTAGGTCAGAGTGGATCAGCAAGGTGATGCTGATTCCCATCTTGTTTTGCTCACGAAATAGACTTTACCAATCAAAAGTAATCATTCAATGCTCATTTGTGATTATTTTGATTTTTATCAATTTCTACACCAAGTGGAGCTGTTATTTGATACTTAAGTCACGGTTTTTATTATAAATCTAATAAAATCAACTAATTGTGTTTTATTGTGATCGAAAAGGAAGTTTTGTTCTTCGAATATTTGACATTGTGACGACTGCGAAATAGAATCAAAACAAATCATAAATAATCACCAAGTAATCACTTGATGAAAAAATAAGGTGATAACCATGAATGAAGTACAAAGACATAACGAGATACTGTCTTTGCTAGACAATATGCGTACCATCAATGTGGCGCACATCATTGAAAAATTTAACGTCTCTCCGGCTACGGCTCGGCGCGATATTTCTAAGTTAGATGAGCTAGGTAAGCTGAAGAAAGTCCGCAACGGCGCTGAACGTTTAGAAAATCGCAAGCGTGCTTGGACACCATTAAATATCGACACTACAGAGCATTTTCATGAAAAATCACACATTGCCATGGCTGCGGCTAAGCTCTGCAAACCCGGTGACAGTGTAGTGATTAACTGCGGTTCGACCGCCTTCTTGCTCGGTAAAGAGCTGTGTGGCCAAGATGTTCAAATTGTGACTAACTATTTTCCACTGGCCAGTTATTTGATTAATGAAGATCACGACGATGTGATCATCATTGGTGGGCAGTACAACAAAGCACAAAACATTTTCCTCAACCCCGCCCCTGACTCGTTAGGCGGCTACGCTGGACACTGGATGTTCACCAGTGGCAAAGGGCTGACGGAAAATGGCCTCTACAAAACCGATATGCTCACCGCCGTTGCTGAGCAACAGATGCTGGAACAAATTGGCAAGTTAGTGGTGGTGGTGGACAGCTCTAAAGTGGGGCAGCGTACCGGCATGTTATTTTGTCCGGCTAATAAAATTGACATTGTTATCACTGGTAAGGCGGCCGATCCGCAAGTTATCCAAGCACTACAACAGCAAGGAACAGAAGTGATTCTGGTATAGAAAGCACTTCGCTCTACAGATTCTAATAATAAATACAGGCTCAGAGTCTTCACTTTCGATGAAGACGCTTGGCTCCCTACATCCAAAATTTGTCTAACTGATCGTGAAATAAAAGGTGTTGTTATGAGTAAAATTGATGAAATTACACGCGATTCATGGGTTCTAAGTACCTTTCCTGAGTGGGGAACTTGGCTGAATGAAGAGATAGAAAAGACCGAAGTGGAAGCTAACACCTTTGCTATGTGGTGGCTCGGGTGTACCGGTATTTGGCTAAAAAGTGCTGGGAATACCAATATTTCGATCGATTTTTGGTGCGGAACGGGTAAGAAAACTCAAAAAAATCCGCTTATGAACCCACAACACCAAATGATGCGGATGGGGGGCGTGCGTGAACTGCAACCCAACTTAAGAACCTCGCCTTTTGTGTTGGACCCGTTTGGCATCAAAGAGATTGATGCGGTGTTGGCGACGCATGATCACGCTGACCATATCGATATTAATGTCGCAGCGGCAGTGCTGCAAAACTGTGGTGAGCATGTGAAATTTATTGGGCCACAAGCTTGCGTTGATCTGTGGCAAGGCTGGGGAGTACCGAGTGCGCGCTGCATTGTGGCGAAAGTGGGTGATTGCATTGAAGTCGGTGATATTAATGTTCGAGTACTGGACTCGTTTGATCGCACTGCGTTGATCACGCTGCCTAAAGGTGTTTCATCTTATGATAAGGCAATTCTTGATGGTATGGATGATCGCGCGGTCAATTATCTGATTGAAACCTCAGGTGGTTCAATCTATCACTCGGGTGATTCGCATTATTCGAACTATTATGCAAAACATGGTAACGACTACAAGATTGATGTGGCGCTACTCTCATACGGTGAAAACCCACGTGGTGTGACCGATAAAATGACCTCTTCTGATATTTTACGTGCCGGAGAGTCATTAAACTGTGAAGTGGTGATCCCATTCCATCACGATATTTGGGCTAACTTCCAAAATGACCCACGTGAAATTGAAGTGTTGTGGCAAATGAAAAAAGATCGTCTGCAATACGGTTTTGCTCCTTTCTTCTGGCAAGTCGGTGGCAAATATACTTACCCAACCGATAAAGGGCGTATGCATTATCAACATTTCAGGGGCTTTAGAGATATTTTCGTTGATGAGCCAGAACTGCCATACAAGGCCTTTTTATAAGACGGTAAACTGCGCCATCCTAAGTTAGGATGGCGGTTTGTTGTATAGAGATCCCTACTGGGCTGGGAGTAGTAAAGCTTTCGGCTATGAGTCAGTTATAAAACTTCTTTCAATTTGTTAAAACATCTTACCAGAAGCGTTAGCGGAAGCAGAAGTTAACCTCAGCAATATTGCTGAAAATATTGCTCGCTTATGGCAGCTTTCTTTGTGTGGTGAATAATGGAGGTCGGCTGTTTATTCGGTCATCATTCGGTGTACTGACTCTCGGAAGATGATGGATGCAGAGGTATCAATCGCAGCGGCTTTTTCATGTTCTCCAAGAATGTTGAGAATAACTTTTTGTGTTAGCGCTTTAAGAGGAATATCCACACTGGTTAAACTGGGAGAAAGGTACTCACCGACGTTACTGTTATCAAACCCAACCACAGACATCTCTTCTGGTAAGCTTAATCCCGCCTTCTTGAAGGCTTTACTGGCACCAATCGCCATCTCATCATTACATGCCAATACCGCAGTGATTTGTGGTGAGGTTTCTAGTATTCGTTGGGCGGCTAAGTATCCCCCTTTTAGTGTCCAGTTGCCTTGTTGTTCTTGATTACCTTGATATGGTAAGTGATATTTTTCCAGTACATCTCGGTAAGCTTGATAACGCTGCTTATCTGTACAGAGCAGACATTACCACGAATAATCGCAATCTGCTTATGCCCCTGTTCAACAATGTATTCCATCATCTTCAAGGCACTTTGATAGTGATCGGTGGTGATAGCGTATTGTGGCCGTTCTTCGATCTTATGGTTGATCACCATGATGGGGATGTCAGAGCTGGCTATGATTGAAGCGAGTTCTTTTTCATTAAGATATTTGGGATAAATAATGATGCCAGCACAGCGCATGTCCAACAGAAAGTTGATGGCGTGCCGCTCTTCCACCTTGCTGTGTTTTCCATCGGTCATCACTAGTTGATGGCCTGAGTCTTCACAAAATGAGGCAGCATGGTACATCAATGATGAGAAATAAGGGCCGTCAAAGAGGACGTTTGCAATGACAAAACCAATAAAGTTAGTCTGACGTGATGAGAGACTTTGGGCTAAGATATTGGGTCTGTATCCCGTCTCTTTTATGGCTTCAAACACACGGCTTACCAACTCTGGGCGGACAATGTTTTTACCATTGAGCACTCTAGATACGGTTGATTTTGAGACACCAGCTTTATTTGCTACCTCTAACATCGTCACAGCCATGAAAACCTCTCCGTATAAAGGTATCGAGTGGAAAGACGCATTGGTAATAAAACCAATGCGCAATCGACTTAAGGTGGTTATCTAAAACTCAATCTTTTCGCCATTGGTTGAAATGACTTGTTTATACCAATCAAAAGATTTCTTACGTTTGCGCTCTAGCGTTCCGTTTCCATCATTATGTTTATCGACATAGATAAAACCATAGCGTTTTTTCATTTCACCCGTAGTAAAGGAGACCAAATCGATACATCCCCATGGGGTGTAACCCATTAAATCTACGCCATCAACGCTCACCGCTTTACTCATTTCACGGATGTGCTCCTTGAGATATTCGATACGATAATCATCATGGATAGAACCATCTTGCTCAATATTATCAATGGCACCAAAGCCATTTTCAACGATAAACAGTGGCACTTCGTATCTCTCATACAACGCGGCTAAACAGTAACGAAGGCCCGTTGGGTCGATAGGCCACCCCCAATCGCTGGATTGGATATAAGGGTTTGGCACTGAATTTTCATGGCCGCCATCCATACTTTCTTCTGTGGATTGTGAAGAGGTCGAATCTAGAGTGTTCGACATATAGTAACTAAACCCTAAATAATCCGCTTTACCTTCTTTTAAGATACGTTCGTCCTCTGGATACATCTCAATATGGTAATCTTTCAGGGCCCAATCACGTTTGGCGTATGCGGGATAGTGGCCACGAATCATTACATCGGAAAATAGGTAACGATCACGCATGGCGCACTGCGCTAACATGACATCTTCAGGTTTTGAACTTCTTGGGTAAAAAGGAACCATGGCACACATGGCACCGATTTTCATATCAGGGTTGATCTCATGGCCTTTTTTCACGACTAATGCGCTGGCCACAAATTGGTGGTGCACCGCTTGGTACATCGCTTCTTGAGGACGTTCAAAATCGGAAAATTTAATACCAGAGCACATCCAGCCAAAGATATCGGCTGACACGTTCGCTTGGTTGTTGATTTCGTTAAACGTCATCCAATACTTAACTTTATTTTGGTATCTTTCCATCACCACCGTTGAGTAGTGAACGAAGAAATCGATCACTTTGCGGTTCATCCAGCCGCCATACTGCTTGGCAAGATGGTAGGGCATTTCAAAGTGGCTCAACGTAATGAGGGGTTCAATGCCATATTTTAGCAATTCATCAAAGAGATCATCATAGAAGGCTAAACCGGCTTCACAGGGCTCCATTTCATTACCATTGGGGAAAATACGCGTCCAGGCAATGCTGGTACGGAAACACTTGAAGCCCATTTCAGCAAAGAGTTTAATGTCCTCTTTATAACGATGATAAAAATCAATCGCAACTTGGTTTGGGTAGTTTTCCCCTTCCTGCACGCCGTCAGTAATTCTTCGTTGAACCCCATGTTCGCCGGCGGTTAAAACATCAACAACACTGACACCTTTTCCGTTAGCGTCCCATCCGCCTTCTAGTTGATGCGCCGCCACTGCGCCGCCCCATAGGAAATTTTCTGGAAATGTATTACTCATATTATCGCTCATTGTGTTAATTGAATTAGTGGTTGTCCGAACTGAACTTGATTGCTCTCTTGTTGGTTGATATTCAAAGAAAACTCATCACTGTTCAGTATGATAAAAGGTGTGGTTAGGTCATAACCCGCATTTTTAATCGCTTGGCAATCAAATTGAATCAGAGGATCGCCAGCTTTCACTTTTTGATTTAAAACGACTTTACATTCAAAGTGTTGACCTTTTAAGTTAACGGTATCAAGGCCAACGTGAATCAGAATATTGGCACCATTTTCACAGGTCATTCCTACCGCGTGGTGACTGTCGATCACCGAGGAGATGATGGCATCACAGGGGGCTTTAATTACCCCATCCACGGGGTTTATCGCTACACCATTTCCAAGTAACTTAGAAGAGAAGCTAGGATCATTGACCTCTTCTAGTGCGATTAACTCGCCTTTTGCTGGGCTAATCAGGGTCATCGTGACTTTAGGTGTTACGGTTGCCTCTGATGATGGCGCGGGTGTTTTCTGCATGTCATCTTCAGCAATAGAATCTTGAAAACCAATAATATTGATCAAGATAAAGGTTGTTACAATGGTGACACCAACGCCTAAAGCCATACCGATAAAAGATTGTGGATTATCTACATTGATGGCATTCATTGTGGTTAAAAGGCCGGGTAATCCAGCATATGCGTAGTAATACGTACCAAATAAGCTTGCCACCAAAGCACCGATCGCACCGCCTATGCAACCACAAATAAAGGGCTTTTTAAGACGAAGCGTCACCCCATACAGTGTTGGCTCTGTGATACCAAATATCGTAGTGATACCCGCAGAAAAAGAGGTAGTTTTAAGCGCTTGATTACGGGACTTAAATGCAACGGCAAAAGCCGCCGCCATTTGAGCAATGACTGCCATAGACTGGAACGCTTGGAAAGAATCTCGACCGTACATATCAAAGTTAGCCATGATCACAGGAGTAATTCCCCAGTGAACGCCAAACACCACCACCATCTGCCAAATGCCACCAATCAGTGCCGCCGCAAGAGGAGGGAAAGCTTCAAATAGCCAGTTATAGCCATGAGCCACCCCTTCTGCAGCGGTACTAGAGACCGGGCCAATCAGAACAAGAGTTAAGGGTACCACAATAATTACACACACGAGTGGCGTCAGCAGTTCACTTACCATAGCGGGAATCACGCGTTTGGCATATCTTTCAACGTATGATAATCCCCAGATCATAAATATTGGTGGCAGCACTGATGAGGTATAAACCGTTTTGGCTAATGGAAAAGAGAGAAAAGTGATCACTTCTCCGTTGCTAATTTGGGCAGCAATGGCAGCCCAATCTGGGTTTATGAGTACGCAGCTACAGAACACGGCAATAAAAGGATTGCAATTAAAGTGTTTAGAAGCCGTAATGGCGATGAACACAGGTAAAAATGCAAAAGGGGTCCATGACATAAAATTAAGTACCGCAAATGTACCTGTTGAGGTAAATGTGGGGACAAAATATTTAACCACAATCAAGAAACCTTGCAGTAAACCTGCTGCGGCAAGAATGTACACGATAGGGGCAAAAATCGCAGACATCGATGCGATAACGGCATCTAAGATTCGAATTTTTTGGCCATCACTATTGAGTTTACTCGGGTCAACCAAGCCAACCATATGTTCGTAAACATCGGAAACATGTGTACCGATGACGACTTGAAATTGCCCACCGACATGGTTCAGGATGTCATTGGCGAGCTTTTGATAATCTCTTATTTTTGCCATTAGTTTCACCTCAGGTTGTAGGGTATGAGGTGATGGTTATTTATGAAACCAGTTTTATCCATTTGCCTTTTTGCGTTCCGTGCGTTAGATCACGATAAAAATCGTGTTGAGATAAAAGCTCGCTCATAAGCTAATGGTGGGGCGGACTGCTACGTATGGCGATCATGATTTTCTCACGATGAGGGGATTTTCGCTTTGCGGTGGTGATTCTGATAGAACTCCTTTTGAATGATTTCATTTATTTGAAAAATTTCATTCCCGTATTGTCTCTTTTTAATTGTTTTGTGTGATTATCTTCACATATGTAT